>JAPCJV010000117.1 GCA_027886785.1 Nitrososphaerota archaeon
CATAAAGAGTCGAAGCAAGTACAGAGCTTTCGGAATCGAGATTCCCGTACGACAACTTCGCTTCGCCATCGACGAGACACAATTTTTCCGGATCTGCAGTTTTCAACAGGTCGTAGAGCATCAAGCATCAGTCCTGCGAACCGAAGACGTGATGAGTCTTCCGGCGAATTCTGGTTTTTTCTAGCCCATCGCGTGTTCCGTCTCGGGCGGAGGGAGGTGCTGCTCGGTCTCCTTTACAGCTTCTGTGAAAATCTGAAGGCTCTTATCGATAAGCTCCTTGGTGATCGTGAGCGGAGGGACAAACCGGATGCAGTTCCCATAATGTCCCATCTTCAAAACGACGAGACCTCGCTTGAAGCACTCCGCCTGCACTTTGTTTGCAATTTCCGGACCCGGTTCTTTGGATTGCTTGTCCCTAACAAATTCAATGCCGATCATGAAGCCGCGACCTCTGACGTCTCCGATCGTTTTTGATACATACATCAGATCCGTCAGTTCTTTCTTGACCTCCTCGCCGAGGACCCTTGCCCTTTCGATCACTCCGCTTTCCTTGAGGAACTTCACCACCTCGACTCCGGTGGCAGTCGCGACCACGTTTCCCCTGTAGGTTCCCAAATGGAAAGCGTCGGGGAGCTGTTCATCGTAGTCTTCTCTGAGGACCAAAACTGCAAGGGGAATTCCGCCAGCGATGGATTTGGACACGGCCATCATGTCCGGTACTACTCCGGTCCACTCGGATGCCCACATCTTGCCGGTTCTCCCGAAGCCCGCTTGCACTTCGTCAAAGATCAGATCCACGGAATACTTGTCAGCGATCTTTCTCAATCCCTGTACAAATTCATCAGGAGGAACAATGTATCCTCCCTCTCCTTGGATGGGTTCGAGCAGGATCGCCGCAGGTTCAAACAAACCGGAATATGGATCTTCAAACAGATGCTCGACGTATCGCAAACACTCGTAGGCGCAGTCGCCATAGGTTTTGCCCCAGGGACATCGATAGCAGTACGCGTAGGGTGCGCGCACTACCCCACCCATATACGGATCAATCCCTCGTTGGAGCGGTGCGACCGAGGACATGGCGAGAGCGGCGGCGTGCATTCCATGATAGGCACCCTCGAAGGTCAGAATGGTCTGCTTTTTGCGGATGAATCTCGACACCTTGGCAGCCGCTTCATTTGCATCGCTCCCAGTAATCGAAAACATGATCTTCGCCTTCTCTCTCAGTTCTTTGGGAAGTATGGAGACGAACTCCTCAAGGAACCTCGCACGCCCTTCTGTGGGAACGTCCAATCCATGGACCAGTTTTCGCGCCTGCGCCACGGCTGCTTCGGTAACCCGAGGATTGGAGTAACCCACGTTCATGACTCCCGCGCCGGCGCTCCAGTCGATGAACAAATTTCCATCTACATCCTTCAGCGTCGCACCCTTTCCCGATTCCCAGGCGGTGGGAAAATACTTCATGTACTTGACAGTGTGGGTTTCGTATTTTTGTTGAGTCGCCCGGATTTCGGTGGCTTTCGGTCCGGGAGGAGTGATCGAAATCTTGGGAGCTCCCTCGTAGTTCAAGCGAGATAATTCTTCTTCAGAAAGAACACTTTGTGAAGTTTCAGTCTGCATTCTAAATCGAACGGATGTACCTGCCTTTATTTACGTTATCACAATGGTGTGATGGCAGAATAGAAATGAAAAAACTATGAACTTGCGAAGGTTTCTAGAAGATTGCTGAACTTGGCGCTTTCTTCCAAAAATGGATAATGCCCACTTTCTTCGAAAATGTGCAACGTCGCATGCTTCATTTTTGACACGATATAGTCTCCGAGAGAGGTCGGGTAAAATGGATCGTGCCGCCCGTAACAGACCAGCGTTGGAATTTCAATTTGTCCAAGAACACTTCTCATGTCAAGTTTCATCTGATGTCTAACGGACTTCATCGCAACGTGCATAGGCGTTTTCATGTAAATTAGCGAAATCCATTCTGAAGCTTCGGGATGGGGTTTGTAGAAACCCAGCTGCGCAAACTCCCTCTCCCTCATAGCTCTATTGTCTGTCCTCTCCTCGAACAATCTTTCAAGGTACTCGCGGCTCATGGTGAATGGAAAATCACCCGTCGACGAAAGACGGATTGGACCATTCATTAAAACAAACTTGGAAACCCGATGCGCTCCAAATCTTTCAAAGTACCTTAATGATATGGAGACACCCATCGACCAGCCGACAAGCACCACATCGTGCAGGTCGAGATACTCTATCAGCTCTTTCAGGTCTTGGGAGAATTCATCGAAATCATATTTCGAATTCGGTTTTCCAGAATCTCCGTGACCCCTATTGTCCATTGCGACTGTCGTAAATTTGAAAGCTAAGTCGTGTACAGTTCTTTCCCATAAACTGTGATTGCCAGTCCATCCGTGAACAAAGACGATGGGCCGCCCTTGACCAAATACTTCATAGTATAACGAAGTTCCGTCAAATGATCTGAAGTAGTTGGTACCTACAAGCGATTCTGGTGGCATGTTGGCACACTTTCAGATCTACTGAATATTAAGAAAACCACTAAACCGATCTTCCTAATTTATGTCCCTCATAAACGGCTTCTTCGATCGTCCTAGGTGAAAGGCAATCTCCAATCGCGAACAGGTCAAACTGATCTCGTGAATCTCTGAGACTTTTCCAAAGAGAGCTGTCAGGTAACGTCGAGCTGACATAGTATGTCTTGTCCGATGAAGTACGAGAAACATTTCCGGAGTATTTGTTGAAAAACTCCACAAAATTTGTACCGATTTCTTTCAGTACCACGTCAGCCACGATATTTACTCCCTTTTGAGATAGTCTTCCGCCGGCAGTAAGGCGATTGTGAGGTTCAACATAAACCCCAATCATGGGAAACCCGGTTAGAATGGTAACTTTCGCTCCTGCATCCATCGCGATTTCACTCCACCCGATTGCTCTTATGTCGCTCCGATCATCATAGATTGTGACTTGTTCCATGCTATGATTAGTTCTTCCATAGTTGTCGAATTCATCCGTTGAATGCAAATTTTCGATACCACGAGGGGGATCTACGCTCGCGCTAAAAATGGGTGCACCGTCCCTTACGCCGGTGGCGCAGACAACGACATCTGGGGACTCTTGGAATACATCTTCTGCACTAACTTTATGGTTCAAAGTAACCGAGACGTTAATCCTTTTCAATTCTGATTTCCAAAACTCGATATTTCTCCAGGTATCTTTCGCATTCGGTAAGACAGACATCCGCTTAACTTGACCTCCGATCCTGTCAGATTGATCATAAAGGCGAACGTCGTGACCCTTCATTTTCGCGATTCTCGCGCATTCAATCCCTGCTGGTCCAGCTCCGACTATCAACACCTTCTTCGGATTTTTGGATCTTGTTATCGTTCCGATCCCCCATTCTTTTTCTCTGCCTGTGGGGGGATTGAAAATGCAGGTGATGTGACGGTTGGTAAGTACTCTATGAAGACAGCCCTGGTTGCAACCGTTGCAAGGAATAATCTCGGAGAGCCTCCCGTCTGCTGCTTTGCGAGGCAATTCCGGATCCGCAATTAGCGCACGCATCATGATGACAAAGTCGGCCTTTTGAGATGCTACAATGGAATCAGCAAACTCGGGTTCAGTAATTCTTCCAAGTGTCATCGTCTTGAGGCGGTTCGAAATGACCTCTTTGATCCCTTGTGAAAGCTCTACAAACATTCCCTGCGGATAGTAGCCCGATGGTGTATTGTAGTCTGCATTAACCCCGGGATGACCAGACGCGACCGCGATGTAATCTATCTTGCCGTCGTGATCGAGGATACTTGCAACTTTTTTGACATCTTCCCTGCTCAGACCCTTTCTTGTAAATTCGTCCCCCGGAATTTTTATTCCAAGTATCAGGTTTCCATTTGTTACACGATATACGTTGTCTATGACCAGACGCAAAAACCGAGCCCTATTCTCCAAAGACCCGCCGTATTCGTCATCCCTTGCATTTGTCAGTGGAGAAAAAAACTGGTGGGGCAGGGAACCCGCGTCCGACTTTATTTCAATGCCGTCAAAACCCGACTCGATAAGATTAGTAGCTGTATTCGCGTAATTCACTGCCTCTTCCTCGATTTGTCTAGAGGTCAAGCTAACTGGAATGCTCCGGTCAGGTGAAGCGAGCGAAGGGATCGGAGAAGGGCCGTATCCAATCTTCACAGTTGGGCCGCCAGCATAATCCATTCCGTATAGTGTGTGAATGAGCTGACCTGAAGCAAGTCCACCATACTCGTGGACTCGATCTGTCATCATCCTGAAACCCGGTATAGATCTTTTGTCAAACGCGAAAATCGAGCGGGGTTGCGCGAACTTGGTCGTCTCAGACACGGGGAGCTCGCCGGTAATTGTTAGCGCCACTCCGCCCCGCGCCTTCTCACCGTGATAGTATGCAAACGATTCGCTAGGCAAGTTGTTTTCTGCAAGCGCCGTGAAGTTTGCACTGCTGACTATGCGATTTCTCAGTGTCTTGTTTCGAATACTAAGGGGGCTGAAAAGAGAAGGAAACAAGAAGTTCACGCGCAACGACGGTTTCTAATTATTTAAAGGAGCGATTTTGTTTTTCAATTCAGAAACGCAAAAAATTCCGTTGATAGCCATGTTCTCCATTTTTCCTGGACCTTCTGTGAATATCGTAAATTGCTTCGAGACCTCGAGAAAGAAATCTAATCTCTCATGGAAATAGCCATGTTATCACAATATCCAAATCAGAAAAAACTCAGAGAAGAACGACTTTCCAAAGCCCTTCATGTGTTGACACTGCTAGACCTTGACGCTCTTTTAGTTACGACATGGGATAACGTTCGCTACATAACTGGAGCAAGAACAGTAATTTCCCCAGAATGGTCCTCTCTCCTTACGGCAGTACTAACAAGAGACGGCGATGTTGGTTTGTTCGGTCCCTTCAGGGAGGGACGGGAAGAACAGGAATCTCTCGAAAAGCTTGGCGACTGGACTATTTTTCCAATTGGTGAAAATTCAGCCATTCCGGAAAAATGGGCTCGAACTTATTCCAAGCTTCTGAAGCATTTTGGAAAAAGTCGCGGAAAAATCGGGGTCGACTTTATGGGCTTCCAAATATTTCAGCAATTGCAGAGAGATCTTCCAGGTTGCGAATTCGTCGACTCTTTCAGGGCACTCCTCGATGAAAGAGCTGTAAAAACCCCAGAGGAAATCAAAGCTTTATCGAATTCCGCCAGAATCGTGGACGAAGGGATGAATGCAGCCCTGAACAATCTCTCAGCTGGTCGCCGAGAAAATGAGGTATATGCAAAGGCGGCCTCCAAAATGATTGAGATGGGTTCGGAGGGGGAGCCTTTTTACCAGATGCTTAGTTCAGGCGACAGATCTACCGACCATATTTTTCCTAGTACAAAACAGATCATCCCTGGTGAACCAGTCTTGATAGACATGGGTTGCTTTGTGGATGGATATGCGGGGGACCTAGCTCGCACTGGTTGTTACGGACCAATCGACAAGAAGTTTAGGGACCTTTACTCATCCTTCTATGAAGGATATGTTGATGGAATCAAGTTAGTCGCAGCTGGAAAAAAGACCAGCACAATCGATAGAGAAATTCGACGAATCTTGAGGGAAAGCGAATGCCCTGCAAACCCAACAAGTTTAGGTCACGGGATTGGAATGAGATGCATCGAGTTTCCTTCATTCAATTTAGTAGATGAGCCCAACGAGATTGAAACAAATGATTCTGATATTTTGAAACCTGGTATGGTTATTACGATTGAACCAAAGGTGACCGTGCAGGGAATCGGGACGATCGGACTCGAAGATATGATCCTCATCCAAGAGGGCGGAACAAAGAAGCTTACAGGCTCGCCATACCTTACTCCGTAGAAAAATCCATTGTCTGAAACAACATAAATATCTCCCCAGCAATGCGAAGTAGATTAATGCAGTATCGTTCAAGCGGTATTTCTCGTTCCATTATTGTCGTTGTTGTAGTCGTAATTATTGTATTGATCGCTGGCGCAGCTTTCTACTCTTTGCAAAATAATGGTACTTCCACATCCTCTTCGAGTCTCACAACTCAAAGCCAGTCTGCTACTAGCAGCGTTGTTTCTTCAACTAGTCCCTCAACTACCACTTCTGGTAGTGCAGCTTCTTCGACGACGGGTGCAGCTTCGAACCAGATAGTCATTGACGAGCCAAATAATCCGGATAATCTCGACCCAGCCGC
>JAPCJV010000118.1 GCA_027886785.1 Nitrososphaerota archaeon
GAATTTTCTCTCTAGTTGCCCTAACTTTTTCTCTTCTCCGATCGTCTTCGAGATCCACAAAATCTTGGGAGAAGCCGACTTCAGAAACTTCCAGATTGAGGGCTCTCGCCTGATTTACAAAAGTTTGCAGCTCTAGAGCGGACCTGTATGGAATCAGGGAAGGAAGCTCCACACCTTCATAGCCTAGTTTAGAAATAGCTTGAAGAGCTTCTTCCATGGATTTGAACCCAAAATACGGCAGATAGCTAAATTTCCAGCTTAACAAAATAAGGCCCAACTCCTAATGAAAAGTCGCGAATATGATCAAGGAAAATAGTTTAGCTTTAGTTTTTCCGTTTCATCTCTCAAGGCCCTAAGCTCTTGTGAGTTTAGGCTCCAGCCTGCTGCACCCGCGTTTTCCGCGGCCTGGGCTCCGTTTCTCGCTCCAGGAATAGGAATGACCCCGGGATTGGCGCTCAGGAGCCAATTCAACGCAACTTGCGATACCGTCTTCCGCCGGGAGGAAGCGATCTCTCCGAGAATTTTGTTCACCTTCTCAATTTGTGCGAGATTTTCGGGATGGAAGAGTACAGCGTAGGTCTTTCTATGATCTGAAGGAGGAGAAGCTATGGTGTATTTGCCGCTAAGCGCCCCTGAAGCTATAGGGGCCCAGGCGAGGATGCTAATCGAATTTTTCTGACAGTAAGGGAGTACTTCTTCTTCGATCTCCCGCTGGAGTAGGTTGTATCGTACTTGATTGGAGACAATTTCAGCGTGTGAAAGGAGCGAACGGGCTTCCTCCAGATCCCGGACTGCAAAGTTGCTCACCCCAATTGCCCTAATTTTTCCTTCATCGTACAGTTTTTCCAGAGCCTTGAAAGTGTACTTGAACGGGATCTGCTCCCACGGATCCGGCCAGTGGACTTGATAGAGATCTATTTCGTTGACTCCGAGTCTTTCCAGACTTGCGGCGCACGCTTTCTGAAGTTCTTCGTATCGCAGATGCTGCCCGTAAACTTTGGTCGCTACAACGAAATTGTCCCGTCCAGCTTCCTTGAGGGCCTTGCCCACCACCTTCTCGCTGTTGCCGCGCCCGTATTCCTCGGCCGTGTCAATCAAATTGACGCCGGCCGCTTTGGAATTTGCGACCGCGTCTAAAATATCACTTTCGACGTACGGTTGTCCAAAATCTGCCCCGCTTGCCTCCATAGCGCCCATGCCAATGGATGACACTTTGGGGCCATTTTTTCCCAGAGTAACCTGCTGAAATCCGGTTTCTGAGAATTCAGACGGATTTTGAAGTGCTTATTTGTTTATGTCGGCAAACCAGCTCTGATACTGACTTTCGTAATTTTGAAAAGAACCCATATCCGGTCGGAGTACACTCTGATCAGATAGAAACGATTGAGTCGCTTTTTTCATGTCCGGGAATTCTCCGGCTCCTACTGCGGAAAGCATTGCAGCTCCCCGACCGGTCGCTTCGCCGGTTCCGTGAATTACCAGCGGTCGGCCCAGAACATCCGCCTGAAGCTGTGACCATAATGAGCTCCTGGATGCTCCTCCACAGAAGTACACTTCGCTGAATTTGTTCTCCAAGACTTTTTCCAGCTGTTCTAAATTGGCTCTGACGCTGAAGCTATTGGTTTGCAAGATGGCGAAGGTAATGTCAGATCTCGGGGTCCACGGGTTCACTCCTTGTATCACTCCAGACAGTGGATGGGGATGGCGCGCGTTCATGAGACTCGTGCCGATGCTCAGTTTCACATTGCTTGCGCTCATTTTGCGCGCCTCCACTTCAGAATCCAGCAAGCCGAAATCTTTCCCAACGACTTCTGACCACCACTTGAAAACGAGCCCGGTCGCGCCTGCATTGCTTTCAAGAGTCCACCTGTTGGGAACCACATGGCAACAAGTCCAGGTTCTATTCTGAGGATCCAGCGTAGGTGCTTCAATGACAGCTTGAACAGGAGTAGTCGTCCCAGCCACGGCTGCAACCTGGCCTTCCTCGAAGAGCCCGCAGCCCGCGACCGCGGCTTCAGTGTCTGCTGCCCCGACTATTACCTCCGTGGAATCTTCCAAGTCTGTTTTACCAGATACTTCTTTTGATATTTGATCAATTTTTGTTCCGCATTCTTGGACTGGAGGAAAAAGAGATCTGTCCAGCCCAGAATCTTTTATGAGATCTTCACTCCAATCACGTTTCGCTAAATCAAAAAGAGAAGTCTCACATCCATTGGTAGGTTCAGACACTATCTTACCCGAGAATTTGAAAAGTACCCAGTCGTTTATCATCGATACTTTGCGAATTTTTTTGAAGAGTTCAGTCTTGTTTTTCTCGAGCCACTTCAGCCGGGTAAGTGCGAAAATAGCAGAGGGCCAGTGTCCCGTAGTGGAGTACACTCTTTCCCCCAATTTTTCTTGAAGTATCTCAGCTTCGGGATAAGCGCGAGCATCCAGATTCGGAACTGCGAGGAGTTCTTTTTCCTCAGAATCGTAGAACACGTTTCCCTCCCGCATACTGGTGGAAGAAACGCTGATGATTTGGAAATTTTTCTTGGAGCATTCTCTCGCCGCATTCTTGGTAAGATTACAAATCTCGATCCATACGGCTTGCGGATCAAAATCAATGGCAGGGCCATCGAATCTGAAGTTAATGCTAGAGTGAACTTTGAATAGTAACGATCCGCGCTTGTCGAATACGAGGCATTTTACCCCGCCTGTGCCGACATCAATCACGCAAAATGCTGGTTCGCCACCAGGCCGCATTAAATTGCCCTCCGCACGTGATTATATAAACCCGCAAACTCCCATGGCGGGGCTGGTGAATAAACGGCAATGAAAAAAATCCTCGTCGCAGGCGATCTGTACGTCCCGGCCAATACTTTTCGAGAAGCGTTTTCCTTTCTCTTGTCTGAAAATCAATTTCGCTTTTTTCAGATGGACGAGACCGATCGCCTAGTTCCCTCGACGGAATCCGAGAAATCCATCAGAGAATATTCAGGAAACCCAAAGCAGATCGCGCGGGAGCTGAAAGATGAGGAGGTTCTGGTCGTCCACGACGCGCCCGTTACGGATGATGTGATGGACGTTTCCAAGGAATTGAAATTGATCTGCTGTGCCCGAGGGGGCCCGGTCAACATAGATCTGCTCGCCGCCACCAACCGAGGGATCCGGGTGGTCTCTTCACCAGGGCGCAATGCCGAAGCCGTCTCAGACTACGTACTGGGCGTGATGATCGTACTAGCTAGAAATCTTTCGCTTGCAAATATTTTCGTGCGGGAGAAAAGGAAGTTTGATCGCGCGACCTTTGACAGCTTCTTCGGCCACGAGCTCCGCGGGAAAACTCTCGGGCTGATCGGTTACGGAAACGTGGGCTCGAGGGTCGCAAAAAGGGCTCTTGCCTTCGGGATGTCGATCCTGGTGTATGATCCGTTTATTGACAAAGCAAAGATTGAAGCGCCAGGGATTGGAACTACTGAACTCGATACTTTGTTGTCGACAAGTGATTTTGTCTCAATCCATGCCAGAGAAGGGAAGGAAAACGACGACATGATCGGGAAAAAACAGTTTGAGCTGATGAAGCAAACCGCGTACTTCATCAATTCGGCGAGGGGGAGTCTCGTAGATGAAGCTGCGCTTGCAGATGCAGTGATTAACAAGAAAATCGCGGGTGCGGCCTTGGATGTCGTCAAGAAGGAACCCATCTCCCCCGATAATCCGCTTGCTTCCCTTGACGCCGTGTTTATCACGCCTCACATCGCCGGCGCGTCCAGAGAAGTCCCGCTTCGAGGGGCAGAGATCATTGCAAGGCAGATTTCCAATTACATTAACGGAGAACGACTCGAAGGAGTAATAAATCCCGAGGCGCTTTCCAAATAGGCGGCGTTGAAAAGACTCGGAGTACCCGTCCAGAAGGGGCATGATGAGCTGCCCAGGGGTTTGCCCTAAAACTCTAAAGTGGAATGTCTGTTTTGTCTGAGAAAAATCTGCTTTCTGTTAGAGACCTTAGCATTGAATACGCGGCTTCTGAAGGAAAGCTCACGGCCGTAGACAGAGTTAGCCTAGAGGTTCCTCCCAACAAATTGCTCGCCGTCGTAGGCGAGTCGGGCTGCGGCAAGTCCACCTTGGGGCTATCCATCATCGGTCTCCTCCCAATTCCGCCGGCGAAGATCTCAGGCGGCTCAATCAACTACAAAGACACGGATCTCGTCCCCCTCAGCGATAAGGAACGAAGGGAGTACCGGGGGACCGAAATCGCTATGATCTTTCTGGAACCTCTCACGAGTTTGAATCCTGTTTACAAGGTGGGCGACCAGATTGCGGAGGCTATCTACGTGAGGGAGGTGCGCCGCTCCAAAAAAGCCTCCAAGGCTCCCGAGAGCGATTTCATGCAGAAAACGTACAACTCTCGTTGGGTGGTGTCCTCATGGTTTGCTCGGTTTAGGCGGCGCCTGACCTCCGAACTGCGAAGTGAAATTATCGAGTCCCTGAAACTCGTTAGAATAGCAGACCCTGAGCAGATCGTTGAAAGGTATCCCTTTGAGCTCTCGGGCGGCATGAGGCAGAGGGTAATGATTGCGATGGCGCTGTCCCAAAAGCCATCGTTGCTTGTTGCGGATGAACCGACCACGGCGCTCGACGTGACCACGCAGGCGCAGGTGTTGAAATTAATGAAGGAGCTCATGGACGAAGTGAAGACGAGCATCTTTCTAGTTACTCACGATTTGGCAGTGGCAAGCCAGGTAGCAGATCAGATCATAGTAATGTACGCTGGAGAGATTGTGGAAATCGCCAACGTGTATGATCTTTTTTCAGATCCACTGCATCCGTACAGCAAGGGCCTCCTCTCATGCATTCCGACCGGATCGAAGGACGACACAAACTTGGAACCAATTCCGGGTAGTGTACCCAATCTCCTCTTCCCGCCCATTGGATGCAGGTTTGCGCCCAGGTGCCCCTTCGTCATGAAGATTTGCAAAGAAAAACGCCCTAAATTAATCGAGGCGAAGAAAGAACATATGGTGGAGTGTTTTCTCTATGGAAGCTAGCTTAGATCCCGACGGCCCAATACTGACAACCGTATCACTCTCCAAATATTATCCCATTCGTAGGAAATTCCTTTCTCGGGCACCTAGAAGATTCGTCAGGGCGGTGGATGATGTCTCGATCCAACTTCCTAGAAGAAAAACTACCGCAGTGGTGGGGGAATCAGGTTGCGGAAAAACAACGCTTGCACGCACTGTGACGATGCTCGTTCCGCCCACGAAGGGGCAGGTATTCTTTGAGGGTAAAGAGATCAGTCAGCGGAAAAATCAGAACTGGAAAGAGATCTACAGGGACATCCAGATGGTCTTCCAGGATCCCGATTCTTCCCTTGACCCCAGGTTCAAGGTGAAGGAGTCGGTAGGCGAACCCCTCCGCGGGTTGCTGGGAGCAAACGGCGAGGTCACAAAGCAACAAGTGGACGAGAGCCTCGCGGCCGTGGGACTTTCCGCAGAACAAGCAGACAGGCTTCCCGGACAGCTGAGCGGAGGGCAGAAGCAGAGGGTCGCAATTGCCAGAGCGATCGCCACAAAGCCCAAACTGGTCGTACTGGACGAACCGACCAGCGCCCTCGATGCCTCAGTGCAGGCCCAGATTCTGAAGCTTCTTCTTAGCCTTCAGAGAAAATTCGAGTTGTCATACATGTTGATCACTCACAACATAGCTGTCGCCCAGTATTTGTCGGACAACATTGCTGTAATGTATACGGGGAACCTCGTAGAGTACGGCCCCACCAAATCAGTGCTGCAAAAACCCAGGCATCCCTATACCATTACTCTGATCGCGTCCGCACCCATTCCCAATCCCTGGAAGCGAAATCTCCTGACCGCGGAAATCAAGGGGGAGGTTCCGAGCGCGATCAATCCGCCGTCCGGGTGCAGGTTCCACCCCAGATGTCCGTACGCCGAAAAAATTTGCGCCGAAGTAAACCCGCAACTTGAGCCGGTCTCTCCCGGCCACTACGTCGCATGCCACTTCGTCAACAAGACAGCCTGAGAACGGTCTACCAGTCCATCTGTTTCAGGTATTCGTAGAATGGCAATTCTTGCTTCTGCCTCTCGGCGGGCACTTCTCTAACCCGATTCAGGTTGAGAGCTTGAAGATAGATCTGCGCATACTTCTCCACGTACTTCGCCGTCTGGAAGGCGCGACTCATGTTTTTTCCCACACAGAGATTTCCGTGATTTGCGAGCAATACA
>JAPCJV010000119.1 GCA_027886785.1 Nitrososphaerota archaeon
CAGAAGAAGGTACCCAGCTTGGAGTAATTCTCCGCCTTTTGGAATTATGATCCGGGAAACAGGGTAAAGTACTGCCACAAAAGCAATGCTTCCGACGAACAGGGCAAGAAGTGTTTGAGGAGGCATTGTAATTCTCGCAACTTTTCTCACATAACCAACTTTGAGGCTGATTCCGAATACACCCATCCCTAGGTATGCTGCAGCCCATCCTACACCCAGCAGGGTGAACCAGCTGAGACCAAATCCCTGAGCCCGCCCGGGGGCAACGAATTCAGAAATTAGGGCAACCGAGGCCAAATATCCGATTGAAATTCCCAGATTAATCTTTGAGAGAAGAAACATTTTGCTTTTCAGAAAAATGGAAAAGTTTGATTCCTTTTGTGCATCCGTCGTATCAGTCCCCAGAATGACGGAGTCGAAAGTTTGTCCAATAGAGAGCAATGCAGCACCAATGGAGAGAATAATTAAGATCGGCACACCCGAGGTATAACTCGGGTTCAACAAATTCAACAGAGGTCGGGCAAGAATAATTTCGCCAATGACCATCGGGAAAATGAACAAGTATTGAAGCTCAAGAACCTGCGCAGTGTGCGTGTTCGGATCCCTTCCGGAGAGTATCCCCGCGTAGAGCCCCGTGGACAAAAATCCTGAATACGTGATCACGCCCGCGAGCGTGTATGCGGCTCCGTAGAAAGCAAGAGGAATCGTAGAACCGGAGATGATCGCGACTATTAGGAAATCGAAAGTTACAACGAGCGGCTGTAAATTGTTCAGCACAGCTACCCAGCCGGTCTTCAACATCGTTGAGATCATCGAGAACGATACTTTATCCGAATACTCCCCCCGCGTGAGTACTAGTACCGTAATTATTTGACACACCTGCGCAAGAATGATCGTGAGGATTGCACCTGTAAGAGAAAGTCTCAAGACTCCCACGGTGAACCATCCTAGGAATACCTTGGAAATCTCGAATACTCCGAATCCCACGCTCGCACCTTCGGGCCTGCTTCCCCAAAGGATCCCTTCCAGAGTTAGGGCAACAAGATAAAGTGCAATCTGGGGGGTAGAAATCAAAAAGAAAAATAGATTGGAGGTTGGTCCGGCTCTCGGGGTAACCGAGCCCACTACTGCAAGGGAAACCAAGAGATATACAAAAGTGAGGACCACCGAAAACAGAAGCGAAGCCACAAACACTGTCTTCCCGAGTTTCGTACCCCTAGCTCGATAGCGGGTCGTCCAGAAGGTCAGAATAACCACGGGAAAGATGACGTATCCCACAGTTTTCGAAATCAGCTGCCATAAACCAAAGTCTGCCGTCGATAGATTGCTGGTGACCAAGACCACGAAAACGAGTCCCGTGATCGTACTGGAAAGGCGCACTGCAAAAGAGACAAGACCAGAGCGCCTGACATTGATCGAAGTCAATTCAGCATTTCTTGATCTACCTTTTTCACCGCCCCTATCTATCCATTGTCCATTCCGGGAAATTCCTTCTCAAACCATTGATTTACCCAAAAAAACCGGGATAAAATGTAAAAGAGCGCGAACGACCAGTTTTCACAGGCATTTGGAAAAAGAAAGCGTTACTGGAAAGAACATAGTTGTCACAGGGGGTGCCGGTTTTATCGGGAGCCATCTCTGTGACCAATTGCTCTCTATGAATCCATCCAGATTAGTGATAATTGACGACTTTTCGCTGGGCAAAGAACGGAATATCCAAGGACTCAAGGAAAATGCGAAGGTCAAAGTGTACAGTGCGGATGCCTCAGATATGAGCAAGATGGAGAATATTTTTGAAAACAAATCTGTTGACGTCGTGTTTAATCTGGCAGTAGTGCCGCTGCCAAAATCTTTGCAATTTCCCAAGGAGACCGTCGACACTAATTTACTCATCACGACCACGATGTGCGAGTTGCTTCGTCGCAAATATTACAAAACTTTGATCAGCTGCTCCTCCTCGGAAGCCTATGGATCAGCTCTCTACGTGCCCATGGACGAAAATCACCCGGAGAGGCCCCTGACTCCTTATGCCGCGAGCAAGATTGCAGGCGATCATATTGCCATTTCCTACTTCAAGACTTTTGAACTGGACGTCGCGATCGCTCGCCCCTTCAATACCTACGGTCCGCGGCAGAACGAGGGATCGTACGCGGGGGTTATCCCTATGACAATCGAGAGAATCTTAACTGGACAAGCTCCGATAATCCAGGGAGACGGGCTTCAGACAAGGGACTATTCTTACGTCGAAGACATGGCAGAAGCACTCCGCCTAATATACGAATTTCCAGAGACCAGGGGGAGGATTGTCAACATAGCGAGCGGGACAGAAATCACCATAAAAGAAATAATCGATTTGATCGTGAAGCTCATCGGGTATCAGGGCGAAATAATGCATGCGCCGTCGAGACCCGGAGATGTCCGTAGACACAAAGGGGATATTTCTCTCGCAAAGGCTCTCATCCATTATTCGCCAAAGACTGATTTTCACACCGGGCTGAAAAAGACAATCGACTGGTACAAGAAAGAATGGCTGGCATCGTAATTCCTGATGCTCTCAGAAAGAATCGCAAACAGAAATAGAGTGAGAATTTGACAAATAACAAAGCAAGATTCGTCGCCCCCAACGCTACATTACTGGGAGAGAAACTCAGTGTCGGCGAAGGAACCTGGATTGGATTCTATTGTTTGCTGGACGCGCAGGTGGCAGAACTGGAGATCGGGAAATCCTGCGACTTGGCGTCAGGGTGCCAAATTTACACCCACTCGACGCATCTCAGGTGCGTAGAAATGGGAGACAAAGTAGTGGGGAATGTCAAGATCGAAGATCACGTATTCATTGGCGCCAATTCCATAATTTTGCCTAATACAAAAATCGGACATCATTCAATTGTAGGGGCGCTTTCCTTGGTTCAGGGAGAGTTTCCTCCCTATTCCTTGATCGTGGGATCGCCTGCAAAGTTAGCGAGACAGTTGAAAAAATAATTCGTACCTGTCAGGAGTTTTGTTTCCCAATTTCGTTAAGGGAATCCACGACATACTTTTGCTCCTCTTCAGATAACGACTCGAAGAGAGGAAGAGAGAGAGTTTTGTCATAGAGCAGGGCGCCGTTCTCGAGTTTTCCAATCTTTCTGGATTTTGAAAAAGCGGGCTGAAGGTGGAGCGAATAGGTTCCCACCTGTGTTTCAATCCCGTACTGGTTCTTCAACACTTGAATGCAGCTATCGCGATCTCGGCCGAATCGGTCACCCAGTCTTATCACATACGACTGATAAGTATCGTAAGAGTATTCAGTTTCAACAGGAAGATGAACATGCATGCGGCTGGATTCTAACAATTCGTTATAGATCTTCGCCTGTTTTCTTCTTGATTCAATCAAGTAGTCGATTTTACCGAGCTGGGCAATTCCGATCGCGGCGTGAACGTCGCTCAGTCGGTAGTTGAGCCCGTTGTACAGAAATTTCGTGTGCCCGTCGGCATTTACCTGACCGTGACTACGCAAGGCCCGCGCTTTCTCGGCAATCTCCTCATCATTAGTTGCGATACAACCTCCCTCGGCAGTGGTGAGAAGCTTTCGCGGGTGGAAGCTGAAACATGCTACCAGGCTTTGGCTCCCGACACGTTTCCCTTTATATCGCGTACCAATAGCAGTCGCTGCATCCTCGATCACCTTCACTCCAGCTTTGTCTGCCACTTCATTAATCTCATTGATAGCTGCCG
Source organism: Nitrososphaerota archaeon (assembly GCA_027886785.1). Next base: position 3,718 of record JAPCJV010000119.1, read on the forward strand.
CGTGGCCAAAGGGATGGACAGGGATCACAGCTGAAGTACGCTTCGTTATGCCTTTTTTGAATTCAGAAACATCTAGGGAATAATCATCAACTCGAATATCGGATATTACCGGCTCATCTGCCGCCCTAACTACTATGTTCGCTGTGGCAGGAAAAGTGAAATCAGGCACTATTACTTCGCTCCCGGATGGAATTTCCAAAATATCCAATGCGAGGCTCAGGGCAGTTGTACATGAAGAGGTCGCGATTACAAACCTTGCATCAAGATATTGCGCCAGTTTCTTCTCGAATTCAACCACTTTCGGTCCTTGAGCTAACCACCCCGATTCCAGTACTCCTTTGATTTGTTCTAGTTCCTCGGAACCCACTGAGGGTTTTATCAAAGGCAAAAATCTTCTTGTTTTCGACATCAATTACGAATTAGTCGCTCCTATCTTCTATGTGGATTAATCGCGTCACAAAGAGCTTGGCTAGTATTGTCCCTAGAAAATTACTTTCATTCCGTACCTATTATAGTATATCTCATTACCGTTAAGGATCTGGTGACTGAACCCTCCTTCAATCTTACATGGGCGCTTGAATCATTTGATGAGACTAGCTACTTTGTACTCCTCCACCAGTTTTTTTGCGACAAGATCTGGAGCGTGATATTTTTTCACGTACTCAATCCCGCGCTGTCGCTTGGAATTCCTAAACTTCTCGTCCGTAAGCATCTGAGGAATATCCGTAAGTTTGAAAAAAATGTCCTCATTGTGCAACCACTTCGGATCCCATCGAATATCTGCGACGACAGGCTTACCAATCGCCAGTGCCTCCAACGAAACAAGGCCGTGCCAGCCACCGAATACCTGATCTATGACGATATCTCCACTCTGAAACAAGGCGGGCATGTCCTTGTGTTTGACGTCCCGGAATTCTGTATAATTGAACTTGTAACCTTGCGATTCCAGAGTTTTCAAATATGCTCGGATTTCCGCAGTACCTTTTTTCAGTAGACGTCTGGGATTCTCCGGAGAATGAAGGATTACTGGAACTTCATTTTGCTGAATCGCGTCATTAATCTGAGGCGCTTTGAACAGCTCCAGATCCACCGGATTAAGAAAATATTTCAAACCGGGAAGCTCATCACCCGGCACTTTGTCGAAAAAATCCCCTCCGCATACCAGATCGGGAGATCCCGCAAGCCGCAGCGCACCCGTTTTATGCGGCTTCCAGTTTCTAAAGTGCCTTAATTCGTCCCCCTGATAATGAAAGACCACTTTGCTCGATCTAATTCCAAAGGGGAGCTCCTTCCATCGACCTTGGAAATGTACCACCTGAGCCCGGAGGAGTATCCAGTACAAAGAAAGCCTCGAAACAACGGTCGGTGCGTAGTAGATATTGGGGGAAGTGGAGTACTCTCTAGCATCGTACCCCAGCTTCCGGAGCTCTCTAGCGAGGACGATGCTTACTCCTCCAATGGAACCGACCTGAACAAACATTACTTTTCAGAAGCTCCGCGAACCTTATTCATACTGCTATTCATTGCTTGTAATTCCCAGGATTTTTTCGTTTCTCTCTGTTTCAGCTTTTAGCTTCTCTAAGACCACAATCAGATAGTTCTTTCCTTCGGAGCTGGAAATCTTAAAACTGGAGTGTAAAAATTTCCCCCATGCCTGAAATTCGAAAGGTTGGTTTCGGTCTCGTCGGAGTTGGGGCGATGGGTCGCTTCCACGCACAAAACCTTGCGTTTAGAATTCCGAATGCAAAATTGGTCGCTCTCGCTGACGCTTTTGTCGAGCCCGCAAAGAAGGTTGCAGCTGATCTGTATGTCGATACTGTTTATGCTGACTTTTCAGGTCTCATTGATGACAAGAGAGTGGAGGCGATCGCGATAGCGGTCCCACCGTATTTGAAGAAGGACATGATACTGAAAGCTGCCAGAGCAGGTAAACACGTCTTCGTAGAAAAGCCGATGACCCTTTCGTCAAAAGACGCGGATGAAATAATTCGCGAGACAGACAAGGCCGGAGTAAAAATCCAAGTCGGCTATCAGAGGCGGTTTGACAACTCCTTCCGCCGTGCAGAGACCGCGGTAAGGGAAGGGAAGATTGGAAAGATCCTCATGATGTCCTCGCATACCCGCGATCCGCCGGGCCTGTCGCCTAACTATTATCTGGACTTTGCGAAAAGCGGTGGAATTATGGCGGACACCTGTAGCCACGACTTTGATGTGATCAGGTGGCTCTCCGGAACTGAGGTCACAAAGGTCTACGCCGACGGCGAAATTCTTGTGTATCACAAAGAGCTAGACCCTTCCGGTATTCCAGACCACGTCGTGGTCACCCTAAGCTTGAAGGGAGGCGGCATGGCCCATATCGATTCTTGTGCTTATGCAGTGTACGGTTACGACGTTCGGGCCGAGGTGATTGGAATGAAGGGAGCTGCTTTCGTCGGAATCGGGGAGAGACACGCCACGACCATCCTCGATGAAG
>JAPCJV010000012.1 GCA_027886785.1 Nitrososphaerota archaeon
AAAAAACCTTTCTTCTTCTCGTCTTCAATTTGCTTGAACTGCTTCAAAAGATCTTTCTGCTTTTCAGTTAACTTAACTGGCACACTTACATTAAGTGTGACCAGTTCGTTACCCCTGCTCGAACTCCCCATCATCGGCATTCCTTTTCCCTTTAATCTTAAGGTCGCACCAGTCTGAGAACCAGGGGGAATTGTGATCTCAGCACCGGCCCCATCAATGGTGGGAACCTGTACTATTGATCCCAAAGCGGCACTTGCCATATCAACCGAGACCACACAGGTCAGGTCATTTTCTTCCCGTTTGAACATTTTGTGGGGAAGGACGTGGCACATAACATAAAGATCCCCTGCCGAGGTACCACTCTCACCGGCGTCTCCCTCTCCCCGGAGTCGGAGAGATGATTCGCTCTCAATTCCAGCCGGAATTTTCACCGTAATTTTTCTGTTTCTCTGGACCGTCCCATTTCCCTTGCAATCACGGCACGGGTTGTCAAGTACCTCTCCCTTGCCCTTACAAGCACGACAAGTTTCGATCCGTACAAACTGTGCGAATCCGGAGGAGCTTATTCTCTGGACTTGACCTCTTCCTCCGCACTCGGTGCATACCCTGGGAGTACTCCCGGGCCGCGAACCTGTGCCCTTACAAACAGAGCAGCGTTCTGTCCGCGGAATATCTATCTCCGTCGCCAGACCGCTTGCGACCTGCTCTAGAGTCAAGTCAAGATCGTACCTAAGATCAGCCCCCCGACGAGATCCCCTTCCGGAACCGGTCATGTTACCAAAGAACATGTCGAAAATGCTTCCACCAAATCCTCCAAATCCTCCGAAGCCCAAATCCCGGAGGATTTCGTCGAAGTTAGCAGTTCTGAAAATGTCCTCCGAAGTGTATTTTCCTTGGATTCCCTCGTGCCCGAACCTATCGTATTGAGCTCTTTTTGCGTCGTCCGATAATACGGCGTAAGCCTCCGACACTTCTTTGAAGCGGTCTTCCGCACCTTCAGCCTTGTTTCTATCCGGATGATACTGATGCGCGAGCTTCCGATATGAGGTTTTGATTTGGTCCTTATTGGCGTCTTTGGGAACGCCTAAAACCTCGTAGTAGTCCCTCTTCTCTGCTGACATCTCTATTTTGACTCACACTCAGTCTTTTCTTGGCCCAGATTCCTGATCCACTTTGTATTCCGCATCGACCACTTTTTGACCGGAGGAACCATCCGTGGAACTTGTCGTCGAGCCAGCAGAAGAAGCCGTAGAAGCTGCCGCTGCAGCTGCCTGTTGATAAGCTACTGTTCCAACTTCCTTCAAGACGTTGGTCAACGCTTCGCTTTTCTGCTTGATAGTATCCATGTCCGCTCCAGCCATTGCATCTTTCAGTTCTTTGGATGCATTGTCCAACTTTGTCAAGAGATCCGCTGGTATCTTGTCTTTGAGATCAGACTTTGTCTTCTCAACAGTGTATAGGAGACTGTCTGCCTGATTTCTTGTCTCTGCCTCTTCCCGTTTCTTCTTGTCTGCTTCTGCGAACTGCTCTGCTTCTTTCACCATCCGCTCCTTTTCTTTATCTGAGAGTTTCGTAGACGCGGTTATTGAAATTCCACCCTGTTTTCCTGTCGCCATATCCTTAGCCGAAACATTGAGTATGCCATTTGCATCAATGTCGAAAGTCACTTCCACCTGTGGAACTCCCCTCGGCGCGGGTGGGATCCCAGTCAGGTTGAAATTTCCTAGGGAGACGTTATCTGAAGCCATGGCCCTTTCACCCTGGAGAACGTGGATTGTGACGGTAGTTTGGAAATCGGCTGCTGTTGTAAAAATCTGACTCTTCTTAGTAGGAATCGTTGTATTCCTGTCTATGATTTTGGTGAGAACACCACCCATGGTTTCTACGCCTAGTGATAAAGGAGTGACATCCAGCAGAAGTATGTCGGTAACTTCACCAGAAAGTACAGCTCCCTGAATCGAAGCCCCCATTGCAACACATTCCATAGGATCGACGCCTCTCTCCGCCGGCCTGCCCATAATCTTCTCTACGAAATTCCTCACGATCGGCATTCTCGTTGGCCCCCCGACTAGAATGATTTTGTCCACCTGGTTCGGTTCTAACTTGGCATCATTCAGAGCCTGCATCGTTGGATTCATGCACCTCTCTATAATGGGATTGATCAATTCCTCCAGCTTTGCTCTAGTGAATGTTAAAGCCAAATTCTTGGGCCCTGAGGCATCCGAAGCAATAAACGGCAGATTGATTTCGGTATTCACAGTCGTCGAGAGTTCGATCTTCGCTTTCTCTCCGGCTTCTCTAACTCTCTGAATCGCCACTTTGTCGTTTCTGATATCCACTCCACTTTGAGCTTTGAATTGGGCGACGATATAGTCCACGATCACGTTATCCATGTCCGTACCGCCTAACTGAGTGTCACCACTCGTGGACTTTACTTCAAAGACTCCTCCTCCAAATTCCATTATGGTTACGTCCAGAGTTCCTCCTCCAAGATCGAATACCATTATTTTCTGATCCTTTCCGGCCTTGTCAAGTCCGTACGCCAAAGAAGCAGCCGTCGGTTCGTTGATAATTCTTACAACTTCCAAGCCCGCGATCGCACCCGCATCTTTTGTCGCTTGACGCTGATTATCGTTAAAGTACGCAGGGACGGTAATCACTGCTTTGTCAATCTTCTCTCCGAGAAAAGCTTCAGCGTCCGCCCTAATTTTCTGCAGAATGAAGGCCGATATTTGCTGGGGAGTGTATTCTTTGCCGTACTCCTTTACTTTGTAATCGGTGCCCATCTTCCGCTTGATTGCCATAATGGTGCCGTCGGGATTTGACACCGCTTGTCTCCTAGCCGGTTCACCCACCAAAAGTTGCCCGTCCTTCGTGAAGGCGACATACGATGGAAACGCCTTCCCGCCTACACTGGTCCCTTCAGCGCTCGGAATAATGGTTGGACGACCACCCATCATTACTGCCGCTGCGGAATTGCTCGTCCCAAGATCGATTCCTATTATTTTTGCCATAATTATTTTCCCTTCTTATTTTTCAACTGATTTTGTAAATTCAGTACTCACAATTGCGGAGGATTTTCTTCCGCTCCCTCTTCTTGAACAGGTGATCCATCCTTTACCGGAGGGGATAGTTTTTCAGACGAGTTCTTTTCTTTCTTTGGACTTTTTTGCCGCGCAACCTCGACCATTGCAGGCTTTATCACTTTTCCGCCGGCTGTGTAGCCCTGACTTATGACGGAAATTATCTTTCCTTGTTCTTGAATCTCTGTGTCTTGAAAAGCAACCACCTCGTGCAAACTTGGATCGAAATTGGTGCCAAGTTCTGCTTCAATTGGTTTTACATCTTCAGCTTTCAAAATACCTTCAATTCGAGAACTAACTAATCGCAAGCCATCGAAAAGACCCGATTTGTCGGATGTTTCAGAAAGCTTCAATGCCCTATCGAGATCCTCTTTTATCGAAATAATCTCCATAATCCAGGAAATCCGCACTTGAGCTCTCGCTTCAATTAAGAATCGATCAGCATGTTTCTGAGTGTTGATCAGATCGGCCTGAAGATACTTCATCCTGTTGGCAAAGTCATATGATTTCCGACGCTCTTTTTGCAACTCTTCATTCATATTCTCTAACTCAATTTTCATTAGATCAATTTCCGATGGAGCTTCAACGCTTTTCCGCTCCTCAATCTTGTCATTACCCATCTCCCTGTTTTCATCACTTGGAGCTTCAACACTTACCAACGAGTTCTGCACCGGCCCAGCTAAAGATACAATACATCATCGTGCTTGCATATAAACGCAAAGGTTCGCAAGTAGATAATTCTCAAATTTGGGGAATTTTCGATTTCCTTAGCCATGGTTCTGAGTCAAAGAGAGCTTTAGGTCTCGTAACAAATTTAAGATTACCCCATCGTACTTGCAAAAATTGCCCGATGATGCGCGTGGCTACGCCATGCTGGAAGAGCCGTCTGAGTCTTATCGGATTTCGAATTGAAAGATTCGATGCACCATTATGACTGTGATGTGGCTCCCTAATTACGATGGCAGAGGGTTCTGAATTTTTGAGAGGAAGAATTCAGATTTCCAGTCTATCGTTCAGAAGGCGGGTAATGCGCGGAGTTTCGACTGCGAGTTAAGCACTGTCAGAAAGCTCCCATTCCTTTTGGAGCTGATGAGAAGCCGGAGCCTGGATTTTCTTAATTCTTACGTCCAGTATGTCGAATGGTCTGCGTGGGTCAATTTCGTAGCCCAAAAGAGCTTCCGACAGGTTCGGTTCGACACTGTTATCGATTCCATTTACGAGCTTCTTAAGCGGGATTCCTCCGTCGCACATTACATTCATATGGATGACATTTCCATTTTCGAGAACTTCCAGCTTGATCGATTCGATTCTTTTCCGGACAGCTCTGAGTTTCCTCGAGAGCCGAACTGTGGCCCATAGATGGGAAAACTTGGACTCTACAGTCTCTACTTGGGCCTCATCTAAAGTAGCCCCTCCAGGCTTTCTTAACAAATTAATCGATGCGACAATCTCGAACTGAGGGACAACAGTGACTTTAGTATTCAAAAGTTGCATTTTCGAGATTCTGATGCCATTTAGTCGCACAGCTCGACGCTCTTTGTTTATCTTAAAACCGGAACTTTTCTCAATTGCCCTCATCCCTCTTTTCTTTGGTTTTATGATTTCGACGTAAAATGGTCTGCCCGAACCTTCAACCAAACTATTTTCGTCTTCACTTCCTAACCAGACAAAATTACAAGACTCTGCGTCGAACATTTTGACAAGTACCGCTGTTATGATACCTTGCACGCTTTTTGGAGAACGCCCTTCGTAATTACATTGAGCACAACCCAATCCGTTGCAAATATTACAAAGTACACTTCTTTGTGGGATCCCACGGTCGAACTTCTGGTACCGCCCACTCATCCACAAAGCTCTTGGAATTATTGTAAATGTCTTCTCGGCCAGTGAAACAAGAATCGTCAAATCCGGTCTGGAGTAATCGATCCTTTTTTTGAGATAGAAGTTAATTTTCTTGCTTAGGAATTTGGTGGTCTGTGTTTTGATGCCTTCGTGACCCTTGATTTTGAATCTTGATCTAAGCTCGTCTTCTCTGTCAAGAATCGACTGAGGAATAGATGCGCCAATCAGAAAAGTGTCAAATTCATAACCATGCAGTTTCTCCATGACGGCATCCGAAATAGAAGGCAAAGCATCTAGTGATCCCTCACAGAGAAAGCACGAAGTGGAAGATTGATCACGGGTGTTTGGCTTGAAGCTTTCTCTCGCCGAACAGTATTTGCATAAGGCAATTCTCTGCAAGACAATCGAGGAAGCCAAATAGGATGAAACCTTTGAATTACTTCTTTTCCCGGAGATTCCGAATCAGCAGATGATCCGGATATGTGCACATTCCATAATTTACGCTAAAATAGTTATTCGGATGTACCTATTGTTTGTTCATCTGCTTGAGCATTGCTCTAAACTGTCTTCCCTTGCTTGCTTTCATGACCGATTTTGCTTGCTTGTAACGATTCAGCAGATCCTTTACTTCGCGCTCCGCGACACCTGTCCCCCGGGCGATCCTCTTGATCCTCTGAGAATTCAAGAGATCAGGGTCGTCCCTCTCTTTTGGCGTCATACCCTGAATCATGGCTCGCCAGTACTTCATTTTCCCTTCAATTTCCTCAATGTTTTCTGACTGAAGGTTTGCCTGCGAAAAGCCGGGAAGAGATTCAATGATTTTTCTTAACGATCCCATCTTCTTCACCGACTCAATCTGTAATAAGAAATCATTCATAGTGAGTTTGCCTGCCATCATTCTTTTGATCTGTTTTTCGTCCGCTACATTTTCAAGTTCCTTCGCTCTCTCCAAAAGAGCCTGCAAATCCCCCATCCCGAGCAATCTTCCGACAAACCTGGTGGGGCTAAACGATTCGAGATCATCTACTCGTTCTCCGGTACCGATAAAGAAAATCCTCGCACCGGTAGCAGCAGCCGCAGCAAGCGCACCTCCGCCTTTAGCTGCACCATCCAGTTTAGTAATTATTATGCCACCGACTGGCACGGTCTTGTGAAACGACTCGGCCTGAGCGAAAGCAGCCTGACCGATCGTCCCATCGATGACGAGGAATGCCGTATCCGGATTCACTGCGTTCGAGATCTGTTTCATCTCGTCAAGGAGTCCCTGCTCTTCTTTATGACGTCCCGCAGTATCGACTAAAATGACATTCATATTCTGCTCCTTGAAATTTTCAACACCCACTTTCGCGACCTCCGCAGAATTCTTTTCGTTTTCCATCGCAAAAACGTGGACATTGATATCAGATGCGATAGTTCTAAGCTGGGTGATTGCGCCCGGCCTAAAAGTATCCGCGGCCACTACACCTACGCGGTATCCTTTGCGAACGAGAAGCCTGCTCAGCTTCCCCACTGTGGTCGTTTTGCCACTTCCCTGTATTCCTATTAGGAGAATCACGTTTGCACGGTTCGTCGGAAGGTCAAGTTTTCCTTCGGTCCCAAGAATTCTTACGAATTCTTCGTAGAGAATTTTTACGATCTGGTCTTTTCTCGGAAGGCCCGGGGAAGGCTTTTCTTCAAGCGCTCTCTTCTCGATCCTTTGGCAGACCTCGAGAACTATCTTTACATTAACATCACTGTAAAGCAGAGTACGCTGAATGTCTTTGACAAACTCCTTGATCTCTCTCTCATCAACGGAAGAAGCTCCAACGAGTTTGTTGACTGCATTTTGAAAGCCTTCCTTCAGTTTATCGAGCATGGTAACCTTTTGGTAAGGTTTGAACCTCGATTTAAGTTTGCCACATATGCAATCATGACCATGTTTCCTCTTTGGGGACTAACTCTGCCTTCTCTATCTTCAACAATCCTCTATACCCATCCCAGATCTTTTCAGCGGAAACTATTTTCAATCGAGTGTGGATGTAGATCGGACAATCGACAACGAGCGTCTCGCCCTCTCCGCCCTCAAGCGACGCATTGAACCCGAATTTTTCTGATATGCATATCAGTTTCTTAACAGACTGATGATCAATTTCCCTACCTAACCATTCTTCGTCAAGACCCGCCGCGGACACAGACGTAATGATAAAACGGTACCCTTCATTCACAATTTGAGAGACATATTTTTTCTGATCAATTCCCCAGAGAGGATTGACTGAATCTAAACCCGTCTTTTCTGCTATTAGTGACAACCTATCTTTCTGATATTTGCTGGCGATTCCCCCTGATGCCAAAGCCTCTAGGCCGTACTTTTGTTTCGCTTCGAGAACTACTTCTTTGATTTCTTCTAATTCTTCTTCCTTTGCGCCTTTCGTGTTACCATAAACAATCGGGATCTGAAGTGCCTGCGAGGCTAGCTCAGTAAGCCGGATGTTTGGAGTGTGGAGCATGTAGCTTGAAGTATTTTCGGAAAGCATCGTGATTAAGCAAGAAATCGAAAAACCGGCGTCTCGTAATTTGGCAATAGTGTATGTGCTGTCTTTTCCTCCAGAAAAGAGGACCCCGGCACGCTTTGAGCTCAACGCTTCCAGTGAACAAGGTAATTTTCTTTGATTAGTGTTTCAGCATCGGCCGCTCTGCGCTAACATCCTAAAAGAAATCGAATCCTAAAGATCGACAAACAGAAGCATTTAAAGCGGTTCTTTGATTAATGCGTGAAAGTGTGTTAGTTTTTGCCTAAGTCTCGGGGTTACAGGAGAAAAACTAGAGCAGTCTTTAGAGGGAAACCCCGGTCGCCACTTGGGGCTTTTCTGAGGGAGTATAAGATTGGTGATCGAGTAGTGATCGATGTCGATTCCCGGCAAACTAAAGGTATGCCTCATCGCAGATTTCAGGGTTCCGTGGGCAGTGTTGAAGAGATAAGGCGGAGAAGTTTAGTGCTCGATGTCCCTGTCGGCGATACCAGGAAAACCGTGATTGCAAGGCTGGAACACATTCGGCCACTTGTAAAGTAATTCATTTCCCTTTTCCATAGGTCGTTAATACAATGACAGAGCAGGCTCAACAGCTGGCAACAAAAAAAGCTAGGATAATCACTATTCCTGAAGCTCGCGAAATCTTGTCTAAGATAGATCCAGAACACACAGATCAGATCCAAAAGCGAACCATGGATTATCTCATGAAATTTTCCAAAACAGAACCTGAAAAAGCGAAAAAAATGAGAAAGCAGTTAGTCGAAGAATGCGGCTTGACTGTTGAAGAATCAACCGAGCTTGTCAATATAATGCCAAAGTCTCAAGAGGAGCTCCGTGTATTCACAGCTGGCTGGAGAAAGCTGATACCTACCGCTACCGTTGAAAAAATCCTGAAGATCTTGTCAGAATAGATCAGGTCTTTCTGATACCTTTCCACGGATCATCGGTTTTCGAGCTATTGCACCATTACCGAAATACGATTTAACAACTGGATGCCCTAACTACTTGGGTCCACCAGTAATCTGAGTATTTTTGAACAATCCTCAATATGAAGTTCTAGCTGAAATCCCTTGTATACTTCAACCTCTCCTACGAAGAAATACGAGGAATATGCTTACGTGCTAGACTTTATTCCAAGGGGGAAATCGTTCATAATCAAGGAAAGGGAGGGTTCCCTCGTTCAAGCGGTTGGCGAGGAAAGGCTGACCTTACTTGAGATTTTGGCAATGGATAACTTGGATTTTGTTTCGGGCGAAAAGGTGGCGATCGGAAAAGAGAATCGCAGCAAAATCGTTAGCGTTCTTGGAAAACTAAACTATAACGAATTAACCGAAGAATCTCAGGGAGAGCTTCAAAACGTTCTGGAGAAGATGATTCGAGAAAATGAAGCGCGATATGTCTCCTATTTCAATGAACTTCAACCTATTACCCCCCGGTTGCATTCGCTCGAGCTGATCCCCGGGATCGGAAAAACTTTCATGAGACAGATAGTGAACGAGCGAGATAAGAAGCCGTTCGAGAATTTCCAAGATTTAGAAAAGAGAGTTGGAATAAGAGATCCGGCTAGGTTAATCGCAAAGAGAATTGTAGAAGAGCTATCAGGAGGATCGAAGATCACGATCTTCATACACCGTTTTTGATTTTTGCTGACGAGAAAAGAAATCAGATTTTGCGGAAGTTTTCGGGAAGTTCTCGTTCCTCGCGACGCATTCGCCTAGGGCAACACATGCTAGTCGCAGAAAGAACTGCTGACCAAATCGTTGATTCGAGTGAACTTTTACCTGAAGATGTTGTCCTAGAGATCGGCACGGGTACCGGAACACTAACCAAACGGTTAGCCCAGCGAGTCAAACGCGTAATAAGTTACGAGGTCGACCCGCGACTCTTCGAAGAAGCATGTCTAGATCTCTTGAAATTCCGTAACGTCGAGCTGGTATATGGCGATGCCTTCAAAAAGGAAAATGACTCAGCCTTCAATGTATGCGTTACGAATCTCCCGTATTCTCAATCTCTTACATTTGTAAAATGGCTCAGTCGACGTCCCTCCAGATTTAGGCTCGCGGTGGCTACACTTCAATCCGAGTTTGCACAAAAATTACTCTCAGCCCCCGGAGAGAACTCCTATAAGGCAGTCTCAGTGATGGCTCAATTGAGCTTCGATCTCAATCGATTGTTTTCGATTGGACCGGAAGCCTTCCATCCAAAGCCCAAAGTAAATTCCGAGATCGTGAAATTCTATCCAAAGACCGATATTCCTTGGCCCTTTATGGATCAGAGAAAAATCACCTTGTTAAATTTCTTATTTTCCTTCAGGGGACGATTTCTGAATTCGGCTGTGAAAAAACTAGCCGAGAGGACCAGTCCGATAACTCTCTCAAATGCGATCTTATCCAAACGAGTGGAGGAATTGTCCCCGGCAGAATTCGTCTTGATCCTTCACAAAATCGAGGGAAGCAGGACTTAAACGAACTTTCGTATCAACATAGCGAAGATTCTACTTTGCTGGAGGAAGCCATTTCCAATCTTCAAAGTGGCGGATCGTTTCTCGAGATCGGATTCGGGCGTGGAGGAAACATTTCAATGGCAAATCAAAAATTCGATTTAGTGGTCGGGACTGACATTCTTCCCTTGAAAAATCTCGACGTAGAAAAAAGCATCAGGAGTGAAATCATTCTAGCTGACAAGGCAGCTTGCTTTAGAGATTCAGTTTTCGATATTGTTGCTTTTAATCCCCCGTACCTCCCTTCCCATGTAATCGAGGACAGAGCCACTGACGGAGGACATGAAGGAATCGAGATTCCTTTAGAATTTCTCGTGAGTGCTCTAAAAGTCCTGAAAAATCATGGCAGGATCCTCGTCCTTTTGTCGAGTCTCGGGAACGTGGAGAGGTTCAAGCGTTTTTGTGCTCAGCGTTTGTTAATAGTGGACAAAGTCGCGGAAAGACGGTTTTTCTTTGAGACTCTTTTTGTTTATCTAATCTCTCGGAAAAATGATTCATCTGCTTGTGCTTAAACAGTAAATAATTCGGTATGCCTAGATCGCTTCCAACCAATTCTTCGATCGGGAAGAGTTTCGTTGTTTCGATAGTTGAGCCAGAACACGGAATAAATCTGGGGTACTTGGCGAGGACAGCAGCTAATTTTGGAATTACTAGACTTTTGGTGGTCTCGAAACGTCCAATGGATGCTGAAAATCTAGCGCAAGCGAAACTCTTCGCTTCCCACGGTCGGTGGTTGATCGACAAAATCGAGTACCTGGAATCATTTCAAAGCTTGCGAGAAAAGTTCGAGCTCTTGATTGGGACAACTGCAATTGGGGCAACCAGAAAATCCAATTTGACTCGCAGAACCATGACCGCCGAAGCGTGCGCTACCAAGTTCGCTACGAGGAAAAAGACTGGAAAAATTGAGAATTGCTTCGTCTTTGGAAGGGATTCAACGGGCCTGACAAACGTGGAATTGAAAAAATGTGATTACTGTGTTACGATCAGAACCGGCTCGGAGTACAACACGCTCAATGTCTCTCACGCTGCAGCTATTTTGTTTTACGAGTTTACAAAACAATTCTCCAAAAAAAGCTTGGAAACGAAAAATAAATTCCCGAGAAGGGTAAGCGGCCAAAATCAACCCGCGGCCCGAAGGGAAAGGGAAAGAGCGATCTTGCTCTTTCAAGAATTAGGAAAAGACGCTGAGTTCAAGAGTTTCAAGACCGGGTTGCTCCAAGAGTCTCTGAAGCGCTTATTTGGCAGGAGTGACCCTACCATGAGAGAATTGTACATTTTGATGGGACTCGCTTCCAAGGCGTCGAACAAAATCCGACGGCTGTCTAAAGCTTCTGCATAACGTAGACCTTTCTCTGGACGATTTTTCGTTTGCTAGTGGGAACGCGAGAGGGGTTTTCCACTTCGACACGGGGCAATTTTGGATTGTAGAGAGAAAAATCGTTTAGGAGCAAGTCTTCGACTTTGATCGTATGCACTCTACCTCGATCATCCACAATCTCTGGCGCAACGAGAGCTGCTTTTTGCTCCGTTTGAAGCAAACGTGAAAACGCTCTGATGCTGTCAGCATACTCCATTTTCACTTGAAGCAACACCTCCTCAGCTTCTGATGCAGTGGGGTTTGATTCGAATTTAGGAAGCAGCAGCGGTTCCGTTGCGATGCCATGAACCTTCGGAAGATAGGAAGCATTCAGCCGAGTAGAATCGCCTCGCACGATTTGACTCCTCAACTTCTCTGAAATCCGAAAGTCCTTTTTGAACCACTCCAAATTGGATTTGCACTTTCTAACGTTCGCTTCCGAAATATCTATTCCCACGGAATTTAGGCTACACATCAGCGCCTCCTGCAAAATAGTACCCAATCCACAGAAGGGATCCAGCAAAGTCTCCCCCTTTCTCAGACCAGTCAAGTTCACCAGTACCCGAGCTATTCTCGGCCCCAGGGTGGTCGTCGGGTCTTGGTATGATCGCGTAAAATCTCTCCGCTCGTACCCTAAGACATCTGAAGTGAACTCGGTATAGCCGTACAGCTTTTTTCCGAAGTCGCAGTGAATTACCACATCAAGTCCCTTGACTCTCGCATCGTTTTCCGAAAGCACGTTTCTAGCCAGCTCGGAGATTTTTACTTCCCGATTGGTCCCTTCGCGAGAATCGGTTTCGAAACCCGCCTCAGGTTCTAGGAATCTAGCTTTACCCAAGGAGTTTGATTTCAAAAATTGGCGTACTTGAAACACCGTATCGTCCAAATCATCCAAAGTACACCCGTAGCTTGAAATCGTCCAGTTGAATTTGGCAATGTCCGGAAGAGGGAGAACTCCAAACAAATCATCTGGAGATTCCCCACAGATTCGTACGAGCTTGTACATTCCGCCCACTCTCGAGGCAAAGCCTTTCGCCAATTTCTCCTCCATTTCTAGCAGCACGGAACTCGAAGTGCAATTCGTTATTTCGAAATCAAAGATCCCTGCATCCACTAAGCTGGCAAGTTCAAGCAGCGAGAGCTTTCCGTATGCAGAAATGGCAAGGAATTTTTGTAGCATTTTTGAAATTCGGTCAGCCTTTTTTTGGATCTCGATTTTTTGCCAACCGAAATCTAGCTCCTTTTTCCGTACTTAGCTTAAATAGTGATCACGACCCGGACACTAGCGCGTTGGACAAGACACCCACCCAAACAAAATCGTTCAGACTGGAATCTGATATTCTGGATGCCCTGGAGGTGGAGAGCGCTAGACGCGGTACTAGCGTCAACAACCTGACGAGTCAGGTTCTGAGAAAGTGGGTGAACTTCGATCGCTATCTTCAGGACTTTGGGTACGTCATGCTATCTGTTCACGATTTCCTGCGGGCACTTAATTCCTTCGACGATTCCGTTGTCAAAAGCCTTGCCTCTGAAAGTGGCCGCAGATTTCCGAAAGATTTGATTTTGTTTACAGGTCAAAAAAATGATCTGCGCACTTGTGTCAAATTCGTGGAGACGATCCTGTGCGACTATATGAGATGGGCGAGCTACCACAATTCGTCAACAGAGGCTGAGTTTGTCATCACTCTCCGGCACAACTATGGATCAAAGTGGTC
>JAPCJV010000120.1 GCA_027886785.1 Nitrososphaerota archaeon
AGAAAGTTCAAAAATTCTCACTATGGCCGCTTTCAATTCTCAGCGCGCTAGGGCTTTTCGTGGGAGCCGTTTTGAGCGCAGAAATCGCCACGTATGGAATGTATCTTTCGCTCGCACTTGTCCTTTTGGGAAGCTCCTTGATGCTGGTGTACAGCATTCATCGAGAACAAACAACCAAGAAAAAGGCTGTATTAGAAACACCGTTTCAAGTAGAATCTGATTTCTGAATCAGAGAGTTTCCAGGATACGGCCGTATTCCTGATAGGATACGCCCACCAATTCTCTGAAGCTTTCCTTCACTAATCCCGCTCTGGCTGCGAAAGCCATTCCGCCTTTCTTTTCTATCTTGGATAGGAAACCGGTCAGGATCAACGCATTCTGAGCATTTTCTTCAGAACCCAGTAATGAGATCAGCTTTTTCAAAATCCTCGCATCGCGGCCATCCGCATACACCATCACGCTGTCCGGTCGATCAGGCACATAGGACACGTCGAGCAAATTAAGGGAGTTCGGCTCCGGATCAGATATATACTTGCCGAACTCTAGCGCAAGAAAATCGAGTGAAAGCTTCCCTATCTAGTGGACAAACTCGGAGAGACGTGCATCCAAGATCCGAATTAGCTCCTCGATAGATTTTCCTTCGCTGTCGACGCCTAACTGCTTTCCCAACGCTTCTGCAATTTTGGTTTCGACTACGTGCGCAGCGCCTCCAAACATTTTCGTCAATGCGATCCGCAAGCCCTCAATGTTAGTCGCGATGGAATTCAGGTCAACGGAGTGCTCTAATTCCAAAATGTAAACTAGAGACTCGACCACCTGCCCCGGCCCAAAATAGCCGAGACCGGTGACCACTGCCTTGGCTACCTGTTCATTGCGTGCGGCCTCCAGACGTCTGTCATCTGAAGTACCTTGGTCCTCCGAACCTGAAGCTCTTTGCAAGGGGCTGCTCGCTCTAACTCTTTTTCATGGAGAGCAGGGTGAAGAAAACGTTAAGGAGAATGAGGTCTAATTGCTCATCTCTATTTTTGGGGCAGTTTTTGCTTTTTCAGGGGGAGTTCTGTAGAAATAGAGCGCCGTGTAAATTGCGGTCGTGCTGAAGAAAGCAGTCAAAATTAGCAAGAGGTTCTGGACTTCGTGCACGAGTGGCAGGGTTCTCCATAAATCAGAAATCAACCCGAAGATCGGGGAGAGGAGCAGGGAAGCGAAGGCAAACGACATCAACCGGAACACGGTCTTGGGCTTGCTGATCGCCACGATCTGCGCATTCGCCGTGAGCTGGATCAATCTCAAGGAGTACGCCATCGCGGCGAGCAGAAACACTACAGCCACCACTTCAAGGGAAGAATCGATAGCAGACAAAATTTCTAATCAAGCCTCTCATTGCGGAGTAAAGCGTTCATTTTTTCCAATTCCGACCGTATATCGACTCTGATATTGCTAATGAATAATCCATTGTGGATTCTGCATCCATTAGGGGAATCTGGCTTTTTCTCAGGCTGCAATTCCCGTTCTTCCACTTGCGGGCAGAGGCATGGATCTGAGAATAGGAATCAGTTCAGCGAGCTGCGTCTCTCGGTAGTTCTTGTAGTCCAGGACGTTGATGCCGAGCTCGATGAGACTCGACTCGACTTCCTCGGGGATGCGCAAGGTCAAATTGGATTCCGAGCGATTCTATTTAACAGAAATAGATTCCGGATTAAGCTCCTAAGTTCGGATCTGACTCGCCTCTCTTTACACGTGAATGCGATGCAGAAACTTTGAAAATCGAGTATGGTTGAGCCAATTCTGAATCAAATGGTGGAGAAGCACATCAAGGTGTCCACTCAGGGGAGAGTAACGATTCCGAAGCAAATCAGGGACAGTCTGAGGATTTCCGACGGGCAGCCGATTGTCGTTAGATCCGATCCTTCCAAAAGGGAAATCGTGATCTTGCTGCAGCCCAAGATTTCAGATTTCAAATGAAGAAAAACTCTAGCCGAGTGGCAATCTTAAAACCGAGCAGCTTTCAATGGTAAAACGAGATTGACCATTTGAAAGCAGAATCTTCCATGAAGCTCCACCCGTCTGGCAGATCCAGCAAATTGGGTTTATCGGGCATCCGGCAGATTTTCGAAAAGGCGCAAAAGATTCCAGACATTGTGAGACTGGAATTTGGAGAACCCGATTTTGACACACCGGAGAACATCAAGCTAGCAGCGATTCAGGCGATCAAAAATGGAAAGACGAAGTACACATCGAGCTCCGGGCTATTAGAACTGCGAGAGCAGATTGCCCTAAAGCTGAAACGCGAAAATAAAATCGAGTACGATCCGAAAACGGAAGTCGTCGTCACCGCGGGGGCGACTGCGGCAATTAACCTTGCATTTTTGTCAGTCGTGGATGAAGGGCAGGAAATTCTGGTACCCGACCCGGGATGGGCAACCTATTCGCATGCGGTAAATTTGGTAGGTGCGATTCCGGTATCGTACGGGTTAAGGGAAGCAAAGGGATACAGCTTCGACCGGGAGGAAGCCGAAAAACTTGTCTCCTCAAAGACGCGCGCCATCCTGATTAACACTCCGAGTAATCCTACCGGGTCCATATTCTCGCGAAACAACCTAGAAGAGATTGCGGAATTTGCGATGGATCACGAACTGTTCGTTTTTTCGGATGAGGTGTATGAGAAATTCCTCTATCAGGACGGCGGAAATTCGACGAATGAGCATGTGAGCATCGGTAGCCTGGAGGGAATGAAAGAGAGAACGGTCACGATCAACGCCTTTTCCAAAACCTATGCTATGACGGGCTGGAGGATGGGGTACGCGGCCGCGCCGCCGGAAATTTCGGCCACGATCTCCAAAATCAACGCCGCGCAGAGTTCGTGCGTGTCCACGATCGCGCAGTATGCCGCGATCGAAGCACTATCTGGGCCGCAGGATTCTGTGAAAACTATGATCTCGGCTTTTGCGAAGAGGAGGGAATTGTTAGTAACAGGGTTGAACCAGTTCCCTGGTTTCAGGAGCCTGATGCCGAAGGGAGCGTTCTATGCGTTCCCCAATATCGAGCAGACCGGGTTTACTTCGTTCGATCTCGCAATGAAAATCATAGATGAAGCGCATGTGGCCGTGGTCCCAGGTTCCGCCTTTGGAAAGCTAGGGGAAGGGTACCTAAGACTGGCTTACGCCAATTCCATGGAAAATATCCAGGAAGGTCTGAACAGAATTCAGAAAATCCTGAAGTAGACGGGATCAGTTCCCCGAAAATAGCGCGTCTCTCTCGCTTTTCAGGTGGTTCGGGATGTTCGCATACACATCCTCGATCAGCGTTTCGACCTTGGGGGGAGAGATTTTTTCCGCTTTCGAGACCCCTTCATTGATCTGACTTTCCAGTTGTTTTCGGAGCTCGGTCTCCCTGGAGGCGGTCCATGTCGAGCTCTTTTCTAAATAAATCCGGAGCCGGGTCAAGGGGTCTTTTTTTCTCCACTCCTCCACTTCTTCGCGAGATCTATACTTTATCCAATCATCGGATGTTGAATGAGCGCCCAGACGATAAGTCACGCACTCTATCAAAGTGGGGCCACCTCCGGATCTTGCTTTTTTGACGGCGTCTCTGGTAGCTGCAAACACTGCAAGCAGGTCATTTCCGTCGACGCGCACTCCCTCAAAGCCGTAAGCACGGGCCTTCACCGCGATTGTTTCGGACGCAGTTTGCTTGCTGACCGGAACGGAAATCGCGTACTGATTATTTTCGCAGACAAAAACAGTCGAGGCCTTGAAAACACCGGCGAAGTTCATGCTCACGTGAAATTCCCCCGAAGAGGTCGCGCCGTCCCCGAAGGTCGAGAGAGTTACGATTTTCTCCCCTCGAGAGTGCGCAGCCATCGCAAATCCAACGGCGGGCTGGAGGTGGCTCGCGATCGGAGCTGCGAGCGAAAAAATTCGGTACTTTTTCCAGCCAAAAGTGTTGGGCAGGTCGCGCCCCTTTGATTCGTCTTCTGCGTTTCCGAAAAGCTTGTTCAAAAGGGAATTCAGCGGAACGCCTTTTTGCAGCAACATTCCCAGATCTCGATACATCGGAAAGATCCAATCCTCTTCATTTAGGGCAAGGACCGTTCCGACCTGACTTGCCTCCTGACCGGAGCTCGACACGTACGTCCCCATCCTGCCCTGCCTCTGCAAAGCGATCAGCTTCTCATCCAGAATTCGAGAAAAAACCATGGTCTTGTAGGCGGTCAGAATTTGCTCAGCACTGAGGCCGGCATCCCATTTGCCAGCAAAAGTTCCATCGGGTTGTAAGAGCTGCAGTAATTCGGAAGAAGGGGACGCGGGCATGGTAGTAGAGAGTTCTCGGGATCAGCTTCCGACCGCTCGGGTTACTCCCACTTCTTTGATCATCATGGCAGGTGCCAGCGTGGGCGTGGTGACTTCCCACCACTTTATCCAGTCTCGATCCCTGGAAATCATTTCAATATTCAGGAGCTGTCGCGGGACGGAATCGCTGAGCCGAAAGCCTGCAACCGGCTCTGAGATCTCTCCACCCTGGATTCGGAACGCCGCGTCCCTCGGTACCGTAGAATAATCCCCGGATTGCATGTTCTGATAGCGGGTGTACCAGTTGTTCGTAACAAACAGGCCTTCTCCGGTCTCGTGGATCATTTCTTCGAGTGACGCGTTTCCCGCATTGAATACAAGGGATGTCGGTCTGGGGGCAATTATTCCCGCGTTTCCGGTGGATTTATCCTTTCCGAACTTTTTGGCAGTAGAAGAATTGTGGAGAATGGTCTGGAAAACGCCTTTGTCAATGATCTCGTTTATCCCGGTGGGTACCCCTTCATCATCAAAGACCCTACCTCCTAAGCCGTGGTCGTACACGCCATAATCCTCGACTGTTAATGCATCGATGGCCACTCCCTTTCCGAGCTTGTCGACAAGAAAAGAATTTCCGGACTCAATCGCGAAAGCGGAGGCAGAGCTGCCCACGGGGAGAATGTTGGAAACAACAGTGGGAGAGAATACTACGTTGTATTTGCCTTCGGTGACCTGTTTTGGGTTCAAAGCTCTCTTTGCGAACTCCCCGGCTCGCCTGCCGGCTTCGCCCGGATGAAAATCGGCCATGTACGAAGAGCAAGAGAGACCGTGCCCCGAAGCGTTGTCGTCTGCAAACGCCCTAACGTTCAGCAAAATCTGGGTCTGGCGATCTTTTCCGCGAGATCCGGCTGAGGTAATCATAAACAATTCTGTGAATTCAGTATTCAGGGATCCACTTGCCCTAACTGCCCCGGCGCCGGTTGCCTGATCGATCGCGTCGCGGACAAATTCCACCAGGGGAGCGTCTGCAATTTGCGAATCAAAGTTGGAATGATCTCTATAGCTGAAAGGGCCCTGTGGAAGAGGAACATAATCCTCGCTGACGGGAAGAGCCTCGCAGGACCGGACCAGGTTTGTGATAAATCTCTTGATTCCCTCTTCAGTGGGGTTGAAAGTACTTCCAACGATCCGCTTTTTCTCCTTCGCCAAGTATATGTCGAGGGTGATATCTCTCACGTTGTTAACGAGGGTAATCTCGTTGTTCGCAAACCGGACCTGGGAATCATTGGCCTTTGCACACAGGATTGAAGCGTCGCTTGAGCCGTGCCTCAGAGCCTCGGAAAGCGCAAATTCCGCGATTTCTTCTTGGCTTTCCTGTCGGGTGATCATCTTGCACCGACCCTCACATTCCGCAGCCGCACGTGAGGCGCGCCGAAATATACAGGGGCTCCCTGCATGGGATCGCCCTTGCCGCAAGTTCCGCAGGTGTACCGGAGATCCGAAGCTCTTGCGTCAATGCTGCCCCAGTACTTCGGGGTGGTGATTTCAAGGACCGGATCCTTTAGAGCTTGCTTGAGCTCTCCGTTTTCTATCAGGTACGCTTCCAACCCCACGTACCTTTGATTCAATCTCTTGTCGTCGATGTTCCACTCCATGAAACTCTTGATGTACACTCCCTTTTTCGTTTCCTTGAGCATTTCCTCGAACGTCCAATCGCCCGGCTCGATGAAAGTGTTCCCCATCCTAATTATCGGCTCCCGATCGAATTGAACTGCTCTGGATGAGCCGTTGCTGTTGATGTGAAAGTAGCTCGCGGTCGCCCGGTTTTGGAGGAATTCTGTAAATCGGCCGTTGGAGATGAGCTTGCGCTTTCTAGCTTTCACTCCTTCGTCATCGTACAG
>JAPCJV010000121.1 GCA_027886785.1 Nitrososphaerota archaeon
GTAGTCCTCTTTTACGACAGGGTGGCAACCAAAGCTGAAGATCATCCTCGAACAGCCAAAATCTTTGGTACTCCATTGTTTCTACTAGGCTACCTAGCTTCCTATGCTCTATTAGGAATCGGTGCCTATGTCGCGATCTTCTTTGCTTTGCAATTGTCATCCATGTTTCCTTGGCTCGCCAATTTTGCGATTGCCGCCCCGAGTGCAGTACTGATCATTACGGGAATTTATCAATTCTCGCCGCTGAAAACAAGATGTTTATCACACTGCATTTCTCCGATTGGATTTTTTGCAGTCCACTCAAAGAGAGGGCTTTTCGGCGCAACAAATATGGGATTTCATCATGGAGTATTTTGCGTGGGTTGTTGCTGGGCGTACATGCTGGTGATGCTAGCTGTGGCAGCGATGAGCATTCCAGTAATGGCGATTCTTTCGGGCGTAATTGCAGTCGAAAAAGTCGTAGCCAAAGGTTCCGTTTGGTATAACAGAGCGGTCGCGATAGGCTTCTTGTTTTTGGGAGTAGCGATCTGGTTTGTTCCAGGACTGCTTTCACTACTTCAGCTTTGAGCAAACTTCAAGAAAACTTCGCGATCCGCCAGCCTTCTCAAATGTCGAATTCCTCACACCCTGTAGCGATTGACAACGCCCATGTCATGCTTCTAATTCGGGCGATTGTGAGCGATGATTTCGCTAAAGTCGAGGACTTGATTCGATCTTCGCCAGGTCTTTCACGTCAAAGTCTCGCTGTCGGGGCGACCCGCAAAACAGCATCGGAGTTCTATTTTCAGGAAATCAATCACTACTTGATTTCCGGGGACGCGCCTTTGCATGCCGCAGCGGCTGGATATCGGCGGGAGATAGCCAAGTTACTTGTCAAAAAAGGTGCGGATGTTTCGGTGAGAAACCGAAGGGGCGCCGAACCGTTGCATTACGCATCAGACGGTAATCCAGGGGTACAAAATTGGAATTCGAAAAAACAAGTAGAAACGATTGCTTTCTTGATCAGTGCAGGAGCTAACCCTAATGCACTAGATAACAGCGGGGTAGGGCCCTTGCATAGAGCAGTGCGTCAGCGCTGCTCGAAGGCGGTGGATGAATTAATTCGAAGAGGTTCTAACGTTCGGCGCAAAAATAAGGGCGGTTCAACACCCCTGCACCTTGCGGTACAGAACACCGGAAGGGGTGGTACAGGCTCGCCAGAATCCAAAGCCCTGCAAAGAGAAATCATCGAACGGCTGATCAATGCGGGAGCTGATCCGAAGGATCGGGATGGGAGTGGGAGGACCGTACTTCAATGTGTAAAGAGCGACTGGATCCTTGCGCTTCTCTAGGACTCTGTCCTTGGCGGGAAGTTGGGCTAGAGACTGTAAGCACTCTGGAAAGACAGATTGAACAAATTTTTCCTTAGCGACAACCAGCGGCGGTTCCATTGAGAACTTCGTCGAGAAATGCACCGCACGTCGTCAAGTCTCGCACCTCGGTGGGGCCCACCATCTTGAAAGGTTCAGCATACTTTTCTGCATTCAAACGTGCTGGTGCATCTAGTAAGATAAGCAGCCGGTGCTCTCCCTTTACCTTACAATCCTCGACCACTTTTACTCCAAGTTCTCTCAAACGTTCAGGACCAAGGACAAGACTTTCCATCATTCTGGCGCTATCGGGTGATTGCGCGGGACACGTTCCATCCGTGTGCTGATGTTCTACCAAGAAAATTGCCATGAAGCTACTTTTCCTCGAAGTGCGTTTCCCTTTGCGAATAAATATTCATCACTTAAGGAGCAGTATTGGTGACCACATTTCTCTCGATAGTACTTTTCAAGCATGCAGAAAGCATATTCTGCATACTGTTTGCTGAAATTACATGATTTTTGTTCAACCATCCATCTTTCGCTTTACTTCCTTACCCTTCTACTTTTCCAAGAGCACCAACTCGATCACCATTCAGTTCGGCCGAGAGGCCCGGATCGTCATGGCGGTCAAGGAGTTCAACGCTTTATCGAAAGCGGGAATTGAAATCCAGGTCCATCTGCACCTAAAACCCACAGATTACGATTCCGTCTGGAACAAAGTCCAGTGAGGGCCTGCCCATGTTCTAAATTCAAACGTAAATATCCTGTCCTTTTTTTCAAAAAAAGTTAGGTAAACAGTAACTGCGTTTACGTGCTTCCTTTGCATTTTCAGGTAGGAGGTCGGATCCCGTATCATTTCTGTGAATAAGAGGAGAGAGGATTACCAAGTCTTATTTCGGGATCCACTGTGGATGTTTCAGAAAGTTGTCAAATAGATAGGGAAGATCTATCTGCGTGACGACATCGCACTCTTTGCATAGACGCCGAAACGAGCCCCTTGAGCGGAGATCTTGTCTTGAGTCATTCTCCACAACTTCTTCTTCTACTATGTGGCAGTTAGGGCACTCAAATATCCGTACCATTTCAATCGTACGCTTCGGGAACATCAGATCTGCGATCATTTTTGTAGCCTCAACGGAGGCCTGGGCGCCTTGTTCATAGGTGCTCCTCGCGACGAAGCCGAAACCTGGGATGTTTCGTATTCCGTTAGCGAGGGTATTTTTCAACGCTTCAAGGTCCAGCTGAGCATTGAGATAGTCTCCTCTTTGTCGCGATGTGGCGGCAGAACTAATTAAACTCGTAATGCGCGAGAATTCGTGATCAGAGCAGGTTTTCGGATCCCTCAATAGACTATGGATCGCCAGCGCGAGATCTATTATCACACGATTATTCGCAACGATTTTTTCCGTCTCCGATTTTTGATTCGTCAGTTCTTGTATTTCTCGCTCTTGCTCCTCAAGTTGCTCGGCATAGCCTGCCCTTAGGGCATTACCATCCCGGACCAAACGATCGCGGCGCTGCTTCTTTTCTGAAATCTGTAAGTTCAAGGTTTGGATGTTCTGCTGAGCTCTCTTTTCTTCAGCTTTCAAGGAAGCTACAGCGGCATCGAGCGAAGGGTGATCCCGAAGAATGCGTACAATTTCTGAAACTGCAGTCTTAGGTTCTTTTCCAATTGACTTCAGCTGTGCAGCGAGAAACTTGGCATCCTCTTCGTTGAACCCCAAGCTCCTGAGGAGTTTAACGAAATCGAGAGTGGTGGAGAACTCTTGAAGTGGGACTCCCAGCTCCCTTGCCTTAGTCTTGATTTCGTTCAGTTCTCCCAAGTTTCCGAGGGATTGTTTTAGCCGAGTTTCCTTTTCCTCATCAACTTTCACTTTACCTCTAATCGACCCGAGATTATTGATCGCCGCGTTGTACTCATTCACCGCAGTGGTAGGATCCTTTCCAGTTTTCCTCTGTACCTCCATATATTTCGCAGCGTCGTTGATGTGTGCTTCTGCCTTGTCCACGCCAAGCTTTTCGGCCAGCTCTACACAGACAGGTAGCGATTTCACTCCTATACCCAGATCGTCCAATTTTTGTACATAATTGAAAGACCTCGTGGATTCCCAGAACTTCTTTGGATTAGCTCCGAGGGAATTCCAATGCTCGCGGAGCTCCTCGATATTCGGTAATTCCTGCTTCAATTCATCTATGTACTTTTTTACAGCAGACTTGGAACTAATGTCCCATTTTTTTGCGATCTCGCCATACGATAAACCCTCAAACAACCAATCGTGCTTGACACCTGCGATTTTCGCGCTGGGTAATTTTTCTGGCAATTATGTGTAGCACTTTGCAAATGCGTCGGAGAGAGGATGATCAGGAGCCTCTGGTGCGTCGCCTGTTAGTTCGAATCGTTCTCGCAGCCCGTTCGAATCGTTCTGACTAATCGTTCTAATGGGGGAATTTTTGGTGTACCTCAAATCACGCACGGAATGCAACAGATGCAGCCTCCACAGGACCAATTTTTCTTTCAGGTCTGGGACATCAGTTAGAACGCATACTGCACTCTGAGAACGACCGATGAGCAGAGAATTTGGGTCGGGACCAAATGAACTCTGGCAGGGACCCGGGCGATGGATAATTTCCATCTTCCAAAGGCCACATCTCCTGTCACTGGAGCTCAATCTCGAAATCCCCTTCCGACAGAGCGACGGAGGTTCTCACCTTGAGGGTTATTTTGACAAGTACATTTCGGAGCTCTCTCATGAATTCAAACCTTTGCCACTCAGGTGGTTGTTGTTTATCTGCATCAGATCCGTTAGGGGTTTCTTGTTCGGCGGAGCCCCCTTGAGGATTTTGTGGCCCGGGGGAATTACCAGCTTCTTTTCTTCCTGCATTTCGCGGAGGCGCTTCCGCAGATTTGAGAGCTTTCTGTCGCGGCTTCCTTTTCTTTTCGATCTGTTTGAATTTGTCAGGGAGGTATTCCCGGATCGTCCGATCAGAATAGGGAAGCTCCTTCTTGAGCTCGGAAATCATCTTCTTTTTCTTAACGCCTTCTTTTTCCAGGATCTCCGCCATTGAAACAATAATTCTCCTGGTTTCTTCGCTACCGACAGCGCGTCTGTAGTTCGCCGCCGCCTTGACCAGGATCTTATCCTTCTCTGTTTTTACCCAGTCAAGCGTTTTCGAATCACTGAACCCGGCTTCACCTCTGCTGTTTCCGTCGAGAAGTTCTCCGTCGCCCGCTAACAGCTTTGGATAAAGTTGAGGCATTCGTTGCTTACTGCGCATCAGTCCCTCAACTACATTTTCCTCTGATTCTTTCCTTCCCTTCGGTTCTTTGATTTTTCGCCTTAAACTCTGTTTTCGGGACATTTTTTTTAGCGTCATGCCTTGAAATAGAATTTGATATTAACTTTGTAGACACGAACCAACAATGTTGGTAGCTATGGGTACTCCTAGAATTAGACGTTCTTCAGCCGAAATAAAAGGAATTGTAATAGGGTTAATTCCTCCAGACTGTTCCTTCCGATCACTGACTGAAATTCGTAATGAGGCCATATCCAGAGGAATCTATCCAGATACTCTTCACAAGTATCTCCAGGAACTGGAATTGAAAGAACGGTTAATTGAGAAGAAGCGAGACGAAACCGGCTACAGAGTTTCGTACTCCAGAGCTTCCACCGATCCGATCTTCGAGGAGAATTACAAAGATTTAGTTAGATTTGAGGATCTAACAGCTAAATTTAGGAGGGTCATCAAATTAAGAAAATATATTCCAAACGCCTCTGAAGAGGTTGAACCATTTTCGCGAATGGAAGGCCGATTGGCGAAAATGAAATCTAAATTTTGGACCTATAAAATTTTGAGCTTCGCTCGGTACGCGATCACAACTTTGTTCGAAATAGAAGATAGTGTTGAACGCAAAAGACGTTTGAGCGCTCTGATAGATTTTCTCCTTTTTCCTTTACTAGAACAAATCACAAATGATATTAGATTATATCTTTCGTTAGATTCCTTACCTAAGACCTATTTTGATGAAAGTCTTCGGGAAATGAAGAACTTTACATAGATGGTTAATAAATACCTAGCTCTGATCGATCACGAAAGGGTTCAGGGAGTGTTTAGGGAAGCTAAACGGAGAAACAGAAATATCTGAGGCTCATCATCACTTGACGCCGAGATCCAGTGTAGCTTAAGATAGACTCGCATTTACCACTTTTGCCGCGCGGGTTGTGTAAAGAATCCTATCGATATAGCTTTCAATTAAGATCATTTTACGATTCCGATTATTTTTTACTCCGCCCCGAACAAACGAATAGTTCGTAAATTAACCACACGCTCTACTTGGAGAGCATTTTTTTCCCGAATCCACTGGACATAACTGAAATTGACTTCTTCTTGAAAAAATTCGTCTGTTTGCCAATGAATGGTAGCACATGTCTCATTTGTAAATGTCTGGCGACCCGCTTGGAATTCGAAACTTTCGAAGTGATCGAGGCGACGATATGGAAGGTGGTGCCGGTGACATAACACCACACGCTTTGTTTGCTTCAAAAGACGGCTGACTTGATTCTTCGTCTACTTGTTCGGGAATATCACGGAGTGGGTGGTGCCGGGGACGGGTTTGGATCCGGCGACCCATCAAATCTCTTATTCGCTTACAAAAGAAATCTTTCAAGCGCAGCAATTTCCAATTGGCAACCTTCGGAACAAAGAAAATGAAATACCGCGTGGGCGTCTCTTTCCTCTTGTTCTCCGGAAGCATCGTTGGGCTAAACTGGCTCAATCTGGCGTCTATTTTTCCGTTCATCGCAA
>JAPCJV010000122.1 GCA_027886785.1 Nitrososphaerota archaeon
CTACCCCATCACGCTTACGGGCATGGGAGAAAGAGTACATCTCGCATCGAAGGATCTCGGCATCGAAACTGCGATTCAAGATGTTCTTAACGTAATCGAGTTCAACGACCTGGAGCATTTCGTGCTGGTGGGCCACAGCTTTGCCGGAAAAGTCGTCGCAGCTGTGGCAGATCGTGCACCCGAGAAAGTGAAGCTTATTCTGTATTTGGACGCATTCCGTCCCCAAAAGAAAGTCAGAGCCCCGCAAGGAAGTTTTGATCCTTCCGAATGGCGCGCTGAAGGTTGGGCAATCCCATTTTCAAACGAAATCTTGGACACGATTGGAAAGGATGTTCGGGGGAAAGACCGTGAATGGATGCTCTCCAAGGGCACATCCTGGCCCAAAAAGTATGTTACCGACCCGGTGATTCTCTCGGAGAACTTTGACTCGCTGAAGAGTACGTACATATTTTGCACTGGAGATGGCGATCCGTTGGACGAGATCCTGCTGGGAAAGTGGGGAAAACTAGATGGTCCCTATAGGGTGATTGAATCGGGACACTTCCCCATGGTAACAAAACCTAATGAGCTATTGGAAGACATTCTCATTTTGTCATCTTAGATCAATCCAGAATAACTAGAAAAGAGGTGAGAACTTTCAATGGTAAAGAAAAGCAAGAAGAACCGCGAAGAAGAAGCTGAGGAGGAATTCGAAGAAAGCTCTGAAGAAGAGTCTGAGGAAGAGTCAGAGCAGGAAGATCTGGAGGAAAAAGAGGAGGAGGGGACGTTCACTCGACCTGAACTATTCGGAGGCTTTTGCTCTTGAGATCTTCCTTCGTACTATCTTTTGAATTCCTCTCGAAGATACGGAAGCACCTTCCGCCCTAGCAATTCGATTCCCTCCAGGTCCTGTTCCGCTCTCCCGAATCCAAAGTTTATTCGATCCACCCCTTTGCCGCCATCGATCATTCTGGAGGATTTTTCTATGATGTCCTCGGGAGTACCCCAGAGTTTGAATGCGTTCACGGACTTTTCAGAGATCAGAGATCCCGCAAGGTTTGTGTCCTGTTTTGAAACGGCTTCTCTCACGGCGAGGATCTCCTCCTCGCTCACTCCGATGAATTCCGTCATGGGTCTCAGGTACGGCAGGTACACCGCGCTTGCTTTCTTCGCAAGATCCATGGCCAGATTGCGATCTTCTGAGACAATGGTTCCCGGGACGCAACCCACCTCGATTTCTCCCGGATCTCTGTGCGCGGAGGACGCGCCCGCTTCTACTTTTTTTCGCAGATGTTTGATATAGCTCGGGTCGGTGATGCTGCTAATCATCACCCCTGAAACTTCTTTCATTCGTCCCGCGAGTTCGCACGTTTTCGGGCCCCACGTGCCGATCCAGATCTTGGGCGGATTCTCAGGACGATAGTTCCACCGGAAAGACGCGTCGTTCCTTGTTTTGAATATTCTGCCGTTGTAGGAGGCAAGTTTCCCATTCACCAAGTTGTAAATTATTTCGACCGCTTCTTTCGTGGCAGTGATTGGTCTGGGGGTGGCGATGTCAAACAGATCATGGAACGCGCCTCGCCCGAGCATGATGAAGGAGTCTCCGTCCATCTCCTCGTTCAGGCAGGCTAGATGTGTGGCTATGAGGGCGGGGTGCATGTGGTACGGATTCACCACCCCTGCTCCCAGCTGGATCCCGCTACCTCGCAGCTCGGGCGCTACTGCGAAGAGAACCGGCCAGGCGGGCTTGAACAGCAAATCGTCGTACACCTGCAGCATGTCGAACCCGTATTGCTTTGCTAGACGCGCGCACTTGACGTAATGATTCAGCGACTGGCTTGCTTGAAAGGCGAGCCCAAACTTGGGTTTTTTTCTTGAAGTCTCCGACCGCAGTCGGAGCTGTGACTTGGTGGAAGAAATGCGTACTGCAGAAGAATCGGTAAGTGAACTTAGGTCAGAACTATGGCTCGAGGCGCCAAACTAAAACACCAGTGTTCATCTCTACTCGAAGTCTCCGTAATTTTAGTGGAGATATAAATTGATTGAACGCTTCTTTTTTTCTCGCAAGGATTCTCCTTATCCGGACTGCGATCTCTTCAAAAACGATTCCCCGAAAATCTAGTTGCGAAAAGCCCGTTGCACGCTGACAATCACAGCCACATTATTCTTGAGCAAATCGAGTCCATGGTCGCGGCGGCCAGGAAAAAAGTGGTCAACCGCCTCTCGATAACTGAACACATTTCACAGTTCAGTTTCTTCCGGGAGAAAGTTATTTTTGCGAGTACGCACGAAACGGGGAGAATGTTTTCCTCTTTTGAGGAATATATTGCAGAATTTGCAAAGGTCTCGAAGGATAAGGCCGTTGCGGTGCGAAAAGGACTGGAAGTGGATTACATCGATGAGTACTCGAGGGAAATAGGGGCGCTCGTCTCCAAGAGAGACTGGGATTTTTTGCTGTGCTCGGTGCACGAGTTTCGTGGAATTGATGTCGAAAAATATGGTCTACCCCAGGACCAGAAGAGTTCTGCCGAGCGATGGGTCGAATATTTTGAAACTCAGAAGAAGGCGATCCAGAGCGATTTTGTTCCTTTTGCAG
The DNA here is from genome assembly GCA_027886785.1 of Nitrososphaerota archaeon. Next base: position 2,576 of record JAPCJV010000122.1, read on the forward strand.
TGGTGACGCATCCAGTCCGACTGGGGGTCAGTACTCCCGTGTATCCTGAAAACATCCAGGAGATGCTCGCAAATCTAGCCTCGCTCGCACGAGATCGCGGAAAAGCACTGGAGCTCAATGGCAAAGACTTGGAAAGTTATCCCCATCTCGTCAGAAAGGTAGCTCAAGCCTGCAGTGATACGAAATGCAAAGTTAGCTACGGATCAGACTCGCATCGAGCTGGGGAAGTTTCTAGACAGTACGAACTAGCATCCAAGCTCATCCGCGAATTTGAATTAAAAGTCGTTTGAATGGGCTATTTCTTGCGAAGCATCTTCGTCAAGATATCAATCACAATTTTATCTTGAGGATCGCTTACCTGAAAATAGAATTTATCCACGCCGGCCTTTTTCCTCGCAGCGATCTGAGAGGAAAATTCGTCGGGCGTTCCGCAGAAGGCGCCTCTTTCTCTTAAACCGGAAATCGCCTCGTCGACATTTTGATCCATTCCGTTTGCTTTCAGGAACTTGGAGATCCTCGAGCGAAGATCGCTTTCAGACTCCCCGAGATAGAAGGGCCCCATCTGAGAGAGGAGTACGTTTTTTCCCCGCGGAGTACTTTCGAGAATTTTTCGCGCCTTCTCCACCCACTCATCTGAGGGATTGTACATGTTGAGCTCGTCTGCGAACTCTGCCGCCCATCGAATTATGCGGGAATCCCTCCCGCCAATTACGAGGTGGATTTTAGGATCCGGTCTGGGAAAACATTCGACATCAGCTGAAAAATACTTCCCCCGGAAGGACACATGCTTTCCTTCGGTGAGTGGTCTGAGGATTTGCAGAGCCTCATGAAACTCCTCCTTTCTCCGTTTCAGTTCTGGAAAAGGAATGCCGTATGCTTCGTACTCGGACTGGAACCATCCTGCCCCGACCGAGAGAATCAATCTCTTCCGCGAGAAGGAATGCAGCGTACATGCCATGTTGGCGAGAACGGCGGGATTGCGAAATCCGATGGGGGAAACCATCGGCCCAAATTTCACTCTTTCAGTGCGGGCTGCGATTGCCCCCAGAGTTACCCAGCATTCGGGAGAAGGGACATTCGATATCTTCGACGTGGAGAGAAGATGGTCAGATCTGAAAATGTACCCGTAGCCCGACTTTTCGGCGTAAGTAGCCCACTCCAGGATTTCGTCTACGCTCATCCCCTCCTGAGGTTCCAGCATCAAACCGCAATTTTCCATAAATGCCATTTGAGATCCAAAGTTTCTCGTTTTGTGAACAAGATAAAAGGGATGTGGGATGCTCTGTCGCGGATGGGTTATACAGGGAATGGGCTACTTGGAGTGTGCTCTAAATTACATCACAGCTCGTTTCAAGCTGAACGGTACAAAAAATTGCACCGTTGCGCGATCGCGCAAGAAATGGCTACATATAGCAGGGATCTGGGAGCAATTGCATTTCTGTGTCTCTCAAGAAACATATTCCCTTGAAGGAGTTGCAGAGCTCTCTTCAAGCTGTTCCGGGCAGACTGAGCTTGAAACAAATAGTTCACGAAATTCCTCCCCCCGCATGCGATCCCCTCCTAGGGGGGTCCACCTAATTCCGGCGACCTATTCCATCATCGAGGACTCATAGTCGAAAAATAATGTCTGTTCTGATCTCAAGAACTATATCTTTGTGCGAAACTCGGGAAAAGAGATGAAGCGCAACATCGTCTTCCTTGCGGCGATTATCCTCGTCGCGCTAGTGGTCACTGTCGTGGTGACAAACAGTCTGAGAACTCCGACGGTCACGAACTCTGATCTTGTTATCTGTGGGACGCAGATTGTATACGGCGGTTCTATAGTCTACTCCTCCAATGAGACCACCACGACGGTCTTCTCCGGAAATTTCTTTCCTGAGGAGACTGTAACTTCGACCTTTACGACCAATGTAACGTTCTCAGCCACGCCGGGTTATTCAACCTCAATTTCTGATTTGGGAAAATGTACCTTCACGAAGACTTAGCGAGCCCCCGTTAGATCTAATGGAAGGATGTTCTGGTCTCAGCAGAAGTTTTGACATTACATAATTCACTTTCTCTGAATGCCATAAATCAAAACAGAAATTCTTGAAATCTGTACCCGGACTCCTTACCCCCGGGGTTAGCAGATATATGATAGTAGTTGGCTAAATCACTATCACGCCCCGCTGCGGAGGATTTTGGAAAGTTTGTTCGCTTCGAAGCAAACCAGTCACCAGTCAAAGGATTCTGGTGATTTTACCCCTGCAGCCTTTCTAAATCCCAAGACTGGACTGCTCGAAGATTCGTTATTAGGGCTTCGGGTTTTGATGATTGACTCGGAGTTTTACAACGGCCTAAGGAACAATTTGTATACAAAATTTCAAAGTGGGGCCTCCTTGATCTTGTACGAAATGGGCGTGGGTTATGGAGACCACATGGCCACTACAATCAAGGAGATGGGCGCGGGAACCATTGAAGGGTACAAAAAGTTCATGGAAAGGGGAAAGCGTCAGGGGTACGGGGAGTTCAAGGTGCCGATTATTCAGGCTATCCTCTCGGGGATAAAAGGTGAAGCCAAGATTTACCTTAAGGACAGTTTTTTCGCGGATTCAGCAGGCAAAACAGGAAAAGCAGAATGCTGGATTATCTCGGGGATGATCGCCGGAGCAGCTCGAAAGATCCTTTCGAAAGAGGTTACCTGCGTTGAGGAAAAGTGCAAATCAAAAGGCGATCCGCAGTGCGAATTTAAACTCAATAGCAGTTAGACCAAAAATCACATAAAAATGAAAATTCATCCCTTTCAATCGATAGTATGAATCAGAAACCGCTCGGCAAGAGTGGATCAAAAATTTCTGAAATTGGTCAGGGAACCTGGGCGTATCATAGCGGTGTAGAAGCCCTCAGGACCGGAATCTCTCTCGGTGCTACTCACGTAGATACCGCCGAAATGTACGGAACCGAAGGAAAAGTGGGAGAGGCGATCGCAGATAGACGGGATGCTGTTTTTCTAGCGACGAAGGTATCTCCCCAGCACCTACATTACGAGGACGTACTTAGGGCAGCCGAGGGAAGCCTGAGCCGGCTCAATGTGAAAACGGTGGATCTCTACATGATTCACTGGCCAAATTCTCGGATTCCAATTCAGGAGACGATGAAGGCGATGGAAGAATTGGTGAACAAGGGAAAAATCAGATACATCGGGGTGAGCAATTTTTCCGTCGAGGAGCTGAAGGACGCTCAGGAGGCCATGTCGTCTCATGAAATTGTGTCAAACCAGGTGCAGTACAATCTCGAAAACAGAGATGCAGAAAAAGAGCTCATCCCCTATTGCAAAACAGAAAAGATTACCCTTGTACCATATTCCCCGCTTTCGCGAGGCGCGGTCACCCGGAAAGAGGATGCAGTACTGGAAAAGATTGGCACGAAGTACAAAAAGACCAAGGCTCAGGTGGTGCTCAATTTTCTTACACGCGAAGAATACGTGGTTGCCATCCCGAAATCAGATGATATCAGCCATGTAAAGGAAAACTGCGAGGCGTCTGGATGGCGACTTTCCAACGAAGATATTAGAATGATCGATGAAAAGTTTTGAAG
>JAPCJV010000123.1 GCA_027886785.1 Nitrososphaerota archaeon
AAGACAACTGGTATCCAAAATCTCTTCTTTTTCAATTTGTGGTGAAACAGTAGCGCACCTAAGATGATTCCGGGGAATCCTCCGATCAGCGAGAGGATCCACAGTGAACCCTCGTTAACTCGTCTTTTCTGCAATTTTGAGGAGATCTTGTCAAATCCCATGAAAATGAGCGCGATCAAGGTGAAAAATGAGATCCAGTACGTCAGACCCATTACAAGATCCCAGGATACCAAAAAACTTCTATCCAAGTTTCATGCCTCTTTCAGGGTCGATATATACCTACAAAATATTTTTTTGCGAGCTTTTTCTAGGAAAAGCTTTGAACTTAGTTTGCTAATTCCAGTCAGAGCTACAAGATCTCGTTTTTCAAATTCTACGGTAAGGTTTTGCTTCGGCTTAAAACGCAGTTCGAATGACGCCTAAATATTCAATGCACCGAAAGTGGAGACTTTAGAAGTTCTGAGACTCAGAGAAAAAAATCGGGAGGTCTCAAAGTACGAATTATGTTCGCTAAAATTGGAGAGTTAGTTCCTCCTAGTAAATCGTACCTTCGATCGCCAGAATCGGCGTCCTGTCTAGAATCCAGCGTTCATAAGTCCTTTAAATCAAATGAGGGTCTTTTTTCTTTAGTGCGTGAATTTTGGGAGCGACCGTACTAGTCCCCCTAACTTCGGTCCTTTACGTTTTGGCACTTGCTTCCTTTGCAATTGCGGGTTATTACGGATTCCAATTGACCCGACATGCTCGAAAAGCGAAGGTGATGATCATGATGACGCAGGATGGTCCAGAATCCATCGTCGGCGGGATAGTAATCCTCGCCCTGTCCCAGATCATGAATCTCGTCCAGTCTATTGTGGTTTTGCAGAATTCTCAGTTCGCTAGCTTGTTTGATGTTATCTCGGTTACCCTGCTTGTAAGTTCCGCGGTCATGTTTGCAATTGGTTTCCACAAGATGTACGCTGTGTATCTAAATGAACGGCTGAAAGTGAAAGTCAAGAGCGCCCTGGAAGAGCTTGCCAGCGAACAAGAAGTTGCAGAGTGGCAAGACAAGCTGCGCTAGCTTAATCGAAATCTAGTTTACTCCTCAAAGCCCTCGCTTCTCCTCAGGAGAGTTTTACTTGGGGCAGATACTGTACGAAGACTTTGACAAGGTGGACATGCGAGTGGGAAAGATCATTGAAGCAGAGGATTTTCCGCTCGCGAGAAAACCCGCATATCGCCTGAAAGTAGATTTTGGTCCAGAAATTGGGATCAAGAAATCGAGTGCCCAGCTAACGGCGCGCTACAAGAAAGAGGATCTACTGGAAAAGAAAGTAATCGCCGTGGTCAACTTTCTTCCAAAACAGGTCGCTAATTTTATCTCCGAAGTGCTGGTGCTTGGCGTAAGCGATTCGGCGGGTGGAATTATTCTCCTCGATCTCGAAAATACTAACGACGCGTCCATTGGATCTCGAGTGCACTAGATCAGTATCTCGGAAGAGACGGATCTACTTCCAACGCCCAGGCTTCGACTCCACCTTCCAGATTCCTGACTTTTTTGTAGCCAATGCCTCGAAGGAAATCAGTCGCCCTCGCGCTCCGCGCGCCCGTGTGGCAATAAGCTACGATCTCATCAGCAGAGTCTAATTCGTTGACTCTTTCAGGAAGATCCCGCAATGGGATTAATTTGGACCCTTCAAGGTGAACGATGTCCCACTCATGCGGTTCCCGTACATCCAAGAGAAGTACTCTTTTTCCTTCTTTCAGCTCCTGGCTCAGAGCGACCGGCATAACCGAGGCAACCTCGGGTTGTTTCTCAATGCCGCAGAAAGCCTCATAGTCAATCAGCTTCGTGATCTCGGGGTTCGGCGAGCACACCGGGCAGTTGGGGTTCTTCCGGATCTTCAGTTCGTCGAAGGTCATCCCGAGCGCGTCATACACCAGCAAGCGTCCCACTAGGGATTCGCCTCGTCCCAAAATTAATTTCACGGCTTCGGTTGCCTGAATCAGACCTACTAATCCCGGGAGCAAACCCAGTACTCCCCCTTCTGCGCAGGATGGAACGAGGCCGGGAGGAGGGGGTTTAGGATAGAGACACCGATAGCACGGGCCTCCGTTCTTGGGATCAAATACAGTCGCCTGTCCCTCGAAACGAAAGATGCTCGCGTACACATTGGGCTTGCCCAAGATCACACAAGCGTCATTAGTAAGATACCGCGCGGGAAAATTATCAGTACCGTCAACGATTACATCGTACTCCTTGAAGATTTCTAGGGCGTTGTCTGAGCTCAGGGGCTCTTCGTACGTTTTGATAATCGTGTTGGGGTTCGCTTGCAGCAATCGCTCCTTGGCTGTCTGGACTTTGGATTTCCCCACGTCCTTTTCGGTGTAGAGAATCTGGCGATGCAGATTAGTCTCGTCCACGACGTCGAAATCGATCAAACCGAGAGTACCCACACCAGCTGCAGCGAGGTACAAAGAAGAAGGAGATCCCAGACCTCCAGTTCCAATGATCAGTACTCTTGCAGCTTTGAGCCTCCTTTGCCCCTCCATTCCAACATCGGGAATGATCAAATGTCTCCCGTATCTGCGGTACTCTCGCGGAGAGATCATTACTTTCCGATCGTCAATGTCTGGAATCACTAGGTTTCTCTCCTGAACACGGGATCCTCCCGCGATCGCAGGTACTATCCGAATAATATCGGATTCCTTTACCTTGGTTCCTTGCCCCTCGAGATATCGAATGTCCTCGTTGTTTAGGAAAATATTGACAAAATTTCTGAGGGTGCCTGTCTCGTCCACCAGATGCGTTGCGAGCTTTTTGTTGTCCTCCAGCAATGTTGCTAGAGCTTCGGACACCGTGTTTGCGCTGATTTCAACCTGAGCTTTCGATCCGCCTTCTGTGTACTGCCGCAGGGCGGTTGGAATGAGTACTTTAACCAATTTTTGTTTCCTCCGTCACCATAAGTTCTTCCTGAATAAACTCACTTCGATCGTTCTTCAAGATCCAACTTTTCGCCTCCGCCGGAACTTTGTTCTTTACTGAAATCACCACGTAGGAAAGCGTCGGCCAAGCATAGACCATGTCAAACTGCGAGGGCTTTGCAGGAGCCTCTGGATGCGAGTGGTATATCCCCACGACCTCAAAACCCATTGACTCTGCCTCGTTTTCCACCTTCAAGTATTCCTTAGGATCTATGGTGTATCTATGATACCGCTCTTCTTTCTGAAAAATGTTGCTCATGCGTTTTGCCTCATTTACTCTTTTTATCCGGGAATTATCCTCGTAGGATCCTAACAACAGGCCACAACATTCTTCCGGGTACGACGATGCCGCGTGCGATTCCATCAGGGATGTGGTCTGTGGGTGCAATACAACCTTCGTCCGGGCTGGATTAAATTCTGTACCGGAATGCGCAGATTCAGCGTTCATGTCTACGGTGCCCCTACTTGCAAGTATTTCTCCGAGAGATATCTGCTGCCTTGGTCTGCGAAGATTCCAACGACCATGTTTCCAGAAGTTGTAAATCTCTGACATGCGGAATACGCGGCTCCGGAGGAAGTACCCACGAAAAGCCCTTGTTCTTTCGCGAGTTTCAACACCATTTTTTGAGCATCTTCAGTTTTGATAAACACCGTTTCATCCGGAAAGGTCTCGTCGAAAATCTTGGGCTTGATCGAGGATTCAATGTGCTTCAGTCCTTCTATCCCATGGAAGGGCCCGTCAGGCTCGACCGCAATAATTTGGATCTCGGGATTCAGCTCCTTCAATCTCTTTCCCGTTCCCATGATCGTACCTCCGGTTCCCACTCCAGCTACGAGATGAGTAATTTTTCTTGAAGTTTGATTCCAGATTTCTTCTGCCGTTCCAAAAAAGTGAGCCTGCCAGTTTGCTTCGTTGCTGTATTGATCCGTGTAGTAGTATTTCTCCGGAGATTTTTCGACTAGATCTCTCGCTACTCTGATTGCCCCATCAGACCCCTCCATAGGGTCAGAAAAGATAATGCTCGCTCCGTACAATCGAAGCAGTTTTTGTCTCTCTATGCTTGCGCTCTCTGGCAGAACTATTGAAACCCTCAGCCCCAGAGACGCCCCGAAAGCTGCGAGAGAAATTCCGGTATTTCCCGAACTCGAATCTAAAATGTCTCGCTTAAGATCGAGGATCCCATCATTCTGGATCGCGGTTTCCAGCATCTTCGCTCCTGCTCGATCCTTTACGGATCCAGTGGGATTCAGAAACTCTGCTTTTGCAAAGATTTTGCCATTGGAGGAGCTGTTCGGAACAAGGGATATCAGTGGAGTATTTCCAATAGACCTGAGGAGAGAGATTTCGGATCCTCCTCTACCGGCTTGTTTCTCAAAACCTGAATTTACCGGCCGCATATTCCTACTCAGTTTCTTGCTTATCTAACGAAGATCGATTATTGTGAAGTGAAGATTCCTGGACAGCCTTCATGCATAATTTTTCAGCTCAGATGAAAAAGATTGTGAGTAGTTACCTTACTTGGTGAAATGCATAACGAAATCCGATCACTTACATGAATGAAACCGGCCGGAAACCTTTATTCTGATTGGGATAAGCCACTCGCTCAACTTATGAAAATTACGAATTTGACCGCGAAGGCATTGCGGAATGTGGAGAAATCACTCTCCGCAGGCCCAGGAGTGTGCATGGTGGAGGTGGAGACTGACAATGGACTTGTCGGAGTGGGAGAAGCTTGCGCTCAAAGTGAACACGACGAGGCTGCCCTCGCCACCGCCCTAATTCTGGAGAGAGGAATCAAACCCATAGTACTCGGTCTCGATCCGATCAATCCGCGTGCGATCTGGGAGAAACTGTATCTCGAGACAGAGTGGTTCGGCCGCATGGGCACGGTAATGCACGCCATAAGCGCCCTAGATATCGCTCTGTGGGATCTGATGGGGAAGGCCCTTGGTGTTTCTGTGTCCCGGTTGCTAGGCGGCAGATTCCGGGAGAAAGTGAAGACCTATGCGAGCATAATCTTTGACATGGAAGATTTTGGGGCAATGGCAGATGAAGCTAAAGTTTGGACTCGCGAGGGATATACTGCGGTTAAGTTTGGATGGGGGCAAACCCGGCAGACGGCGTTTGGGTTGGATGAGAGAAAGGATGAGGCAGCCGTAAAGTATCTGAGGGAATCGCTCGGCCCGGAGATCGACATCATGGTGGATGTGGGCAGGTACGTGAATTGGACTCCAGCTCACGCCCTGGAAATGGCGAGACGTTTTGCAAAGTACAAAATTTTCTGGCTGGAAGAAGCGCTACCTCAAGATGATATCGAGGGCTTCATCTGGTTGACGGAGCGAAGTCCCGTCAAAATCGCAACAGGCGAAGGAGAGTACAACCGCTTCGGGTTCAAGCGCCTGATTACGACTCATGCGGCAGATGTGATCCAGCCCGATGTGGGGAGAGCCGGGGGACTAACCGAGGGTATGCGCATCGCGGATATTGTTCAGGCTTGGAACTTGGAACTGGTACCCCACGGATTCAGCTCAGCGATCAATGTGGCAGCAAATCTGCAGTGGATCGCCTCCATGCCCAATGCTTCCTTGCTGGAGTTCCGCAGAACTAAGAGCCCGCTCATGGCAGAGCTTATCAAAGATCCATTCATAGCAGAAAAAGGGAGTTTGAAAATACCCGACAGGCCAGGTTTGGGAATAGAAGTGCGGGACGACGTGGTGGAGGCCTGCCGAGTAAAATCTTAGGCCAATCATGAAACCTTTCGGAGATGCTTTCTTTTTTTTGGGGCACTCTAGAAATTGTTAAAACAATCTGGCTCATGCGACCTTCCAATTTGACTAGCGAAAAATCCATATTTCTTAGGCAGGCGACTGGCCTTGTACGCGACTTTGCGGTGATCGATGCCTTGATCCTTGCAGTCGGGGCCATGATCGGTCCCACATGGGTTCCGATTTTTGCGGGAGAATGGTCTCTTTTCCCTGGCGTGAGTATTCCAGCCTCGTTTGTTATGATCGGGCTCCTTTCCCTCGTCAACGGCATTTACTATGTATTCATCACAGCAGTCATGCCCAGGAGTGGGGGAGGAAGTTATGTTCCTCTGAGTCGCCTCGTGCATCCA
>JAPCJV010000124.1 GCA_027886785.1 Nitrososphaerota archaeon
AAACTATTGGGAGATGTTCGAGGAAAAATTGTGATTGATGTAGGAGCATCGATGGGGGATACTCCCATATATTTCGCCAAGAAGGGAGCAAAAGAGGTTTATGCTTTCGAACCTGATAAAGAAGAGTTTGATTTGGCTGTCAAGAACATAACTCTAAATCAAATAACTAATATCAGATTATACAATAAGGGTCTTGGTCTTGGCCAGGATTCTTTATCTCACTTATTAGAGCAACTTCCAGTTCCAGCCGTGGTGAAAATGGACTGCGAAGGGTGTGAGTTCGAAACGATTGATTCTCTTTCAGATCTTTCACTTAAGAAATTAGAGCGAATTGTCATCGAGTATCACGGCAATCCAGAAAGAATTGAAAATAAGCTGGCTGGCTCAGGTTTCAAAGTTAAGGTGCATCAAGCCTGGACTTACTTAGATAAGACCCCAGTAGGATACTTGACCGCTGAAAGGAATTAAGATCGAGTGTCGAACGTGCTCTAACCCTCATTTGGGTGAATAATTGGCAATAGGAAAGATATGATTAACTGAATTTCCGTTGCTCATTTTTCAAGATGACATTCCTGATTCGAACTATTAGAGAGGATCGTATTATTAGCAAAATAGTGATAGCGGAAAAAAACATCCAGACGATTAGCAGACCGTTGTAAGTACTCTGAGGAGTATAGGTCAGATTTACGGTCCTGATTCCCGAACCTAGAACGAAAAAACTGTTCGCCCAACCCATAGAGACGGAGTTGTTTAGGGCTAATGTGGAACCGCCATAACTCACAAGTGCAATCCAGTGAGGATCATAGTTCTCTGCGAAGACCAGCTCCACCGGTCCCGAAGAATTAATTTGAATTGAATAAGAGGAAGGTGAAGTAGCCGGAGACATTTGAATGACTCTCGGGATTAGCCCGGAGTAGGGGAAAAAACTCTGATTAGCAGAGAGCCAGAATATTGATGGTGTAATATGTAAAGGATCTTGAACCTCGTATAGATTATAATTTGGATCTTGTTGTTCGAGTTTGAGACTAGATTGATTGTTTAGGTCTTTCACAAACGCAAATGGATCACCAGATATGTACGAATCGGGACCTTGTCCCATTTGGATGGCTCCTTCTTGAGTGAGGGTCTTGAGAACCACCACGTATCGGAATCCCAGAAGCGTCATTTTTGATCCGAAAACTGAATTCCCATTGACCAAGTCAGAAATCGCGGAGCTCATTGCGGAATGCAATTTGGGATTAGCTTCTAGAGAACCGGCAGTAAATTGATCTGAAAGACTCAAAGTAGTAAGCATCCCGCTTAACCAATTTTCTTGGGGGAGCCATAAAATTCTGAAAGGATTTGTTCCCTGTCTCAGCGCGTAAAAATAATGAGTTAGGTTTACCAGGTAATACGGTATCGTTCCAGTATACATTTCACTTCCTGAGCTAGCTGTTCTTTGGTTCAGTGAATTCAAAGTTATGATTTCATTTTGATGACTGAACAAAATGGGCAAGCTAAGTAAAAGGATCAAAGCCAATACTGCAGAATTGATGACATATTTTGAACGCCAAACATTTGATCCGACTTTTGATCTCGCAATAATGGAGATCGAGCAAATCGCGACAGCCGCCAGTATCGCTTCAACATAACCCAAGACAATCGAGTACGGAACTACACCATCAATTCCAATCAAAATGGGAATGCGAGAGTAAATGGTGTTGATTACTGGATTCTCCGAAACCACGAGCACAAGCAAAATTGAGAAGAGGACAAATACCGTGCCTAAAGATACGACATAAGTCTTGAACCCGGTCCCGAACATAACAAGAAATGAGAGGATCAGGAGGATGGCGCTAGCCAGCATCGAAAAATCAATTATATTTGGAGAGCCCAGGAGGGAAAATATTGAGAGATCATAATTGAACACGGATGGAAAATTTTGGGGTCCTATTTGGGAAAGATAGGTTCCCGCAATTTGGAATCCAACCGTCGAGTAGTAATTCGCTCCTCCTCGTTCGATGAGACCAAATATCTGCGGTACAGTAAACGGCAAGGAAAATATCAGGTAGAAAATTAGAGAAATTATCAGCCTTACGAAATAATCAAAGAATTTTCTCGCACCGCGTCTTAGCGCGATCGTCCCGCAAATAAGGCCCGCAAGAATCGCGGGGAACAAGATGGAAAGGCCGACAAAGGAGTAGTAAAGAGTACCGACGAACAATACAAAAGCAAGAAATAACTCAGGTTTCAAGCCGGGGGTTCTAGCATGCAGACGATAGACCAGCCAGAACGCTAATGGTGCGACTGAATATTCATAGAGAAAAGTTAGATTTCCAATCGCATCGAGTGTGACCCAGTTATAGGAGTAAATGAGAGTAGCTGCAATCAACGCAGGCCAGAAAGCGTCCTTCAAAATTTTTCTCAGAACATAATACATCGAAAGGGACGCAATCAAGTAAGGCGTGAAAAGAAACAGAATCTCGGCTACGTATTGATCTGCGAATAATATTTGGAACAAGTAAATCACAAAAAAACCGGGCGTGTGGAAGGCGGCTGCTCCAAAACCCGCAGGTGTCCAGGACGACACTAGAAGGTCTAGTGGAGTTTGTTTCGGGAAAAAGGGCATCCAATTGTTCGCAGTGAAGATGTAAATTATCGAGTGAGGTGCCGAGAATACTGGAACATAGATGAGAATTTGGATGATGAGAATCGCGATTAGGGCCTTTTGCCGTTCGATGAACTCTTTCCATTTCACCGGTTTGATGCGCACAGAAATTCTCTTCTTGAATTCAGCAAAGTCCGAAAAGACAACAAGTGAGATTTACAGGTGCGCCGAATCTAACCTACAGCAGTCAAATATCCCAGCCCAGCCGAAGCGTATCTCACGAAATTGTAAATTAGGAAACCAGACAATAGGCGAGGGTCAGATCCAAATCTGTTTAGGTTATGAACGAAACTTATTCTAATTGGTGAGAGTCTTTTCACGGCGTCATTGGAATCGCTCTTTACATAAGCGGGCAGAGTTTTCCCATAGTAATAGTGTTTGATTACGATTTCTTTGAGACTCTTTGGTTCTCCTAAATGAACTTCCTTGGCATGAATTCTTCCGATCTTGTATCCTCCCTTGATCAATCTTCTGTGAATCTCGTATTCTTCACAGGCGACCAAAGATTCATCGAGCCCGCCAATTCTCATGTAGACGTCTCTCCTAAAGAAACTGGGCGTTAGGACTAAGGGATCTGTAGAGTAAAAATCGCGTTCGAATTTCCGAACTTGTGACCAGAAACTAACTGTTGGGTCCGACGAATTGTGCACAGCGATGGCATCATATCCATTCGTCTCAGATTTGGAGACCGCTTCTTCGATCAATGTGGGTTCGATAATCCAATCCGAACCGATCCAGTAAAGGTATTTGCCGTTCGACATCTTTGCTCCATAGTTGGCTTGAGCGGTTCTCTCAGGTCCCTTAACGTATAATGAGCCAAACCTTCTAGCGATATCTTGAGTCGCATCGGTACTATGATTATCGACTGTGATTATTTCGATTTGTCCGCGATTCTTGTAAGTCTGATTTACAACCGATTCGAGACATCTGTTGAGAGTCTCTTCCGAATTCTTGGTAGTAACAACGACTGAAACCAGCGGCGTTGAAGAGTTATTTCTTTTTGGTTCCAATCGAAAACGAGCTCAGCTAATAGCTTCTTAATTCCATTCTTTTCCACATATTTTTGTTTTCAGGGGCATAAGAGAAGATTTCTGAATATTTTCTCATAAACTGTTCGCGTATTTCCCGATTTTCGTTATGTTATCTTCTGAAACGAACGGATGACATGGAAGATTCAGAAATCGAGAAGAGAATTCATCTGCTCCTTCAAAAGAGGTCCCTCTAACACAGTTTTCTGAATATTGCGGCAAAAAATGCAAAGGTAGTCTCCAATTAATCGGTCCAGCTTCGATCCCCGCGCGTTTTAACTGTCTCATTAATCGTTCTCTTGAGCTTGGGGAATCAGTAAGGATGGTGTATCTCAAAAATACGGGTTCTTTGAGTTTTGAGTTCTCGTATGTTCGGATTTTGCGACTATTTGCTAACGATTCCCTAAGCTCATTTGCTTTGCTAGTCCTCGCCTGAATGAACCAATCCATTAATTTGAGTTGCCGGACTCCGACTCTTGAAGCAGTTCTTGTCATGGCTTGCATGACGTAATTTGGCTTAAATCCGAGAGATGCAAGAGAGAAATTCATTGCAGGAAAATAGGTAAAGCTTGATAGTCCATAGGTTCTCTCATTGGAGAGCAAATTTATTTCCAAGAGCAACTTCAACACGTGAAGCTCGTCAGCTTTTGATGGGCTGTTCAAAGTTTTCATTTTTAACAACATTTTTTCTTGATTTTCTGTCGAGTTAGTTGTAATGATACCTCCGTTCCCAGTTGTCATCGGTTTGTCAACGCTGAAGCTGTAGATAGCGAAAGAACCAAACGTCCCCAGTGGCCTACCTGCAAATTTAGAACCAATGGCATGCGCGCAATCCTCGATAACTGGGACTCCGTTTTCTTCTCCAATTTCAAGAATTTCGTCAATGTCGCACGGCAATCCTTGATAGTGGACTGCCACAATAGCAATTGTCTTTTCTGATATGCATGATCTGATTTTTGAGGGATCAATTGTTCCGTCGGTCGCTTTCACATCACACAGGACGGGTGTGCCCCCTGCGGCAATTACAGCGTCTGCGACCGCTCCGCAAACGAAAGTAGGAATGATCACCTCAAAATTAGGTACGGTATCTAAGAGCTCTAATCCGAATCGCAAACAAGCTCTCCCGGAACTTAGACCAAATGCAGCGCGTGCTCCGACATGAACAGCAAAACTCGTCTCGAAATTGTCGGTATGGTTCTGTTCTGAAGAAGTTGATTGGAGAATATCCTCAAATGCCACGGACTGTAAAGTGTTCGGAGTGTATCGTAACCTGAAAAACGGGTTTGGAAGAAGGTAGGGGTTCGGCAAGGTTCCCAAATGAGGCCTAGAATCTTGAAATGCGGATTATTGTTTTTGAATGGAGGAAATGGATTCGGCGATCCGCCGGACTTGAGCTTCTGTCAATGTGTTTCCCGATGGAAGATTCAATCCTTGAATAGAAAGTCCTTCAGAGATCGGATGCTTTTCATTAGAGAAATCTGAGGCGTAGACCGGTTGCTGATGCACCGGGACGAAAAACGGCCGCGTTTCGATTCCCATCTCGCCTAATTTAACCATTAGAGCATCTCGGCTCATCCCAAAGGAGGGTTTAACCAAAACAGAGTACATCCAAAAGATGTTCTTTGCCCAGGGTTGCTCGGGTGGAGTTGTCAATCCCTTAACATCAGCTAATAATTCATTGTAGAGCGATGCATTTTTCCTCCTGAGATCAATGAATTCCTGAATCCTCTTCAGCTGGCTCCTGCCTAAAGCAGCTTGCATGTTGGTCATTCTGTAATTGAACCCCACGTACTCATGCAGGAACTTCTTTGAGGGGGTTTTCGAAAATGCCATATCACGGAGTATTCTCGTTTTTTCTGCTATTTCTTCGTCCGATGTTACCACAGCCCCTCCCTCTCCGGTCGTTATTATCTTGTTCGAGAAAAAACTGAAACACCCAATTTTTCCTAAATTCCCAACTTTTTTTCGCTGATATTCCGCCCCGTGAGCTTCAGCCGCATCTTCGATCAGAGTGATATTTTTTTCGTTGCACAACTTTATTATTGGATCCATTTGGGCCGGATGTCCATACGTATGCATAGCTATCACCGCCTTCGTCTTCGAAGTCATCTTTTGCTCCACAAGCGATGGATCCATATTCCAACTTTCCAGCTCAGAGTCTACGAGTACTAATCTCGCCCCCGTGTAGGAAACTGAGAACGCGACAGCGCCCATGCTAAATGCAGGGATAATGACCTCGTCCCCATTTTTTACTCCGATAGACGTGAGAGCAAGATGAAGGGCCGCCGTACCAGATGAGCAGGTGATAGTATTTCTCGTTCCCTGCCAATTTGAAAACTCTGACTCGAACTCGACTATGTTTTTGCCTCTCCCCGAGATCCAGCCAGAAGCT
>JAPCJV010000125.1 GCA_027886785.1 Nitrososphaerota archaeon
GAAGCTCTTGGTTTTGTCAAGGGGACTCAGAATAATACCCCGATCGTTGACCGTCTCGAAGATCATCACCGCCTCCTCGTCCGTTGCGACGGAGTGCCTTGCGACTTCTAGACTCTGTACCTTTCGCATGAGCTCGCGGAGAAAAGTCTCGTAACGCTCAGCGTCGGAAAGTGTTCTACCTTGCTCGCGCAATTTTTCGCCAAAATAATTTCTCGCGATCCACAGCCTCTTTTGAGAGGCACTCGCTCCTTGCAATCCACTGCTGATCTTGCTCTCGAGGATCGCGTGAAAAAACTCGCCGTCCATTCCGTGCAGGAGTAGCTTATCACCAAGGTGTCCCGTCTTGAAGAATGATTTTTCGATTGCTTCGAGTTCAAGTGGATCTAGGCGCCCCAAACTTTTCAGCTCGTCCAGAATGGCTTTAATCAGTATCATGACGGTCGCGAGGCGCTGCTGGCCGTCGATTATCTCAAAGAACTCGGTGCTTCCATAATCAGCCTGAATTCCAGCGTCTTGAGTTCTCTGGAGGAGGAGAATCGATCCGAAAAAGTATCTTTTCCCCTGATCGAGATAAAAGAGATCGTTCCAGAGGTCCTCTAGTTGTTGAACCTCCCAAGAGTATTGCCTCTGATACGGGGGCAGTTTCAAAATACATGGGGCGGACAAGAAATCGTGGAGGTTTATGAGGTGTTTGCTGGACGTAGGCAATAAGACGAAGAACGCATCCGTGTTTTTAGTTTCAGAATCCTTTCTAAGTGTTACTGTAATTCTACAGTAACTTTCTGTAATTTAAATGGTTTGTTATGGAGGGTTCTGGGAAATCTCGGGGGGATTGAAGACCCCAATGGTAAGAATTTCTGACCGTCCGTTCTACGTGACGAGAGACAGCATAATTCGTGGCTCCAGGATTCCAATAAATGGTTCCCGCAGATGCAGTTGTTAAGGCGACCGTAAAGGAATCGATCAGATAGAAAAGATCATGAACCGAATTGCCAACTTTCTAATAATCTAGAGCGAAAAATGAGGTGATAGAACATAGATTCCTTCCCATGTTCAAGCTGTAAGAAAGAATGTCTCTCTGAATTAATCGGTACTTACATGCTCGTTCTAATCGGGCCGGCATCCGTAATTTTGCTTTCACTTATTTCGCTCTCTGGATTAGGCGCTCTCGCGTCGATAGCTCTGGCATTTGGCGGTACAGTTGCATTGATGATTCTAGCATTAGGAAGGTACTCGGGATCAGTAATCAATCCGGCGGTTCTGATTGCGGTTGCATCTGCTAAACTATTGAAGAAGGAGTTAATCGTTCCCTACCTGGTTTTTCAAATAGCCGGTGGGATTCTAGCCGGCCTCACTTTGAGGTTTCTGTTCCTTTCTTCGATCAACTCAACGCAATTAGGCTCGACAAAATTAGCAACCGGGATTAGTCCGATTTTGGGAATAGCCTTTGAAGCAATAGGTACTTTCGTGCTTGCATCTTCCGCTTTGATCGCCTCTACGCGAATCAAGAAAACAAAATATCAAGCTCTGTTAGTCGGAAGTACTCTTTCAATTCTGATTTTATTCTTAGGGCCTCTGACCGGAGCTGGATTCAATCCCGCTAGAAGCTTGGGGCCATCTTTTGCATCTGGATATTTCACTAATCTAGAAGTGTACATTATCGGGCCGGTAATAGGGGCTTTGTTTGCTGGATTACTATTCAGGATGGTTAGAAATTATGGAAAAAGAAATCTTGTTTGTTTGTGTTGAAAACGCCGGCCGCTCGCAAATGGCGCAAGCTTTCGCAGAAAAGTACGGAATAAAATCAGCTAGCGCCGGTACCGTTCCTTCGGGTCGAGTTAATCCTGTTGTAGTCGATGCTATGAAGGAAAAGGGTATCGACATTTCAAAGAACATTCCGAAGATGCTAACTCCCGAAATGATCAACCGGGCTGGTCTCGTTATCACTATGGGTTGTTCGGTTGCCGAGGTTTGTCCGAAACCTATGCTTGCACAGATGCAAAAGAAACTAATCGATTGGGATCTTAAAGATCCTAAAGGGAAATCTCTTCCAATAGTACGGGAAATTCGAGACGAGATCGAAAAGAGAGTTATCGAACTCTCCAAACAAAGCTAGATTCTCTTAACGGCTTTGATATGCGAGCTGTAGTATGGGAAAGGGTACTCTCCGATATTTGTCGTTGAAACGTGTTCGATGGAAATATCTTGAAAGCCCACGAGCGAAAGTAATCTAGTGTATTCTGAATCCGTCAAAGCGCCGGCGATGCAAGCTGACCACGAATCCATATCTCTTCTTGCCTCTTCGGGAATTTCCTTTTGGAGAGTTACATCAGCTACCGCGAAAACTGCGTTATTTTTCAGGACTCGATACGATTCCCGGAAAACTTGTAATTTATCCGGCGAGAGGTTGATCACGCAGTTAGAAATTACATAGTCGATAGTGTTTGACTCGACCGGCAGATGTTCGATCTCGCCAAGCCTGAACTCTACATTTCGATATTTTTCTCCGTACTTTTTGGCGGTATCCCTAGCTCTCCAAATCATTTCGGCGGTTGCATCGATGCCGATAGCCTTCCCGTTTTCGCCTATGATTTGTGACGCTCGAAAAATATCGATGCCGCCGCCACTTCCCAGATCGATAAGGGAGTCTCCCGGCTCTAAAGTTACGAGCTGCAAGGGAGAACCGCAACCGGCATTAACAGAACTAGCCTCAACCGGGATTTCTTCCCCGATCTGAATTAGAGGAGAACTGCAAGAATTACCGCCACAGCAATCTGATGCCTCAGAAGTAGCGAGTTTAGAGTACCTATCCCTGACCGCCTTGCGTATTTCTAGCTCGGGAGCTGTTTCCGCCATTTCTAGATCACTTTTCAAAGGTAGAATGAAGAATCTAGCCTATTTATTGACTAATTTTCTTAGCTCATATACAATAGTTAATAGTCGAAATATCGCTTGCCTGCGTATTTCAACATACAGCATTTTATTTAGAACCCAAATTCCCGATTCTTATCTTGAGCAAAGGATTCTCTTTCAAGCGGTTCGCTGTCGATGCCGGAGCCATGGCGATCTTCTGGACTACTCTTTACACGCCGGTATTCCTGTACACTTCAAAGACTTTGGAAGCTGCACTTTTTGGACTCGGCTCATCAACGGTTTTAGAAATCCTCTTTGGTGGAGTATATGGTCGATTTCTGGATTGGTTCAGAAAGAAATTCGGAATAATTCCCAAGATGACTAAACAGGTGTGAATCTGATGGAAAACCAACCATGAGCTGTTCCTAACCTGAACATGGATTTGCCCGTTTAAGCTATGGACTTAAGGCCGAAAAAACAACCATTTAACGAAAAAGCTTGGGTCTCTCATTTTAGGGCAAGGGCATCTTCATGCCCATCTCCCAGGAGACTCCACCCGATTATATCAAGCGATATCACGAGTCCCGGGAAGAAAGTTAGATACGGATAAGAGATCATAAAGTGTCTATGGGAGAGCCGGTGGTCGTGCCGGGTACTTCGCATGGCCTTCTGGTGGAGAAGCCGGAGCTCTGCAATAAGATCATAGTCGATTTTACGCTAGACCCCGTAGTAACATTGGCTCCAATCCGTCGCACCTAAGCCCCCGTCCCTTTAGGGAAACAGCGTATCAGATTCGATAACTAGTTGATTGGCCGACTAGGTAGACGTCGCATTAGTTATTGTAGCTATCCTCGTCGCAAAAGGTCCTGACGTGACCACGGTGTACTCCATTCCGGTGTTTATACTAAACAACGAACTGGGTACAGCAAAGTTCCTCGGAATGTAGGACATAAGATCTGGCGACAGAGTATCGATCGTTCCGTAGAAAGTAAACGTCACTGACTGACCGGGCATCAATGTGAACCCCAGGGCAGAGGAGGAAGTACTAATCAAACTCTTAGTGCTGTTCTTGTCTCCATGATAGTCGCTATGATAGTGCGCGACGGCCAGAATCAATGAAGTGTAGTTTATCCTGTAGAGTGTGCCGTTGGTATACACTGCGTAGTACGCAACCGGGATGCTCGGAGGCAACTTGCCACGATCTTCACCCGAGTGAGATCCGCACAGATAGTTTTGGATCTGTTCTTTGATCTCTTGCGTTGTATTGGTGTAGGAGGACGTGGTTTCAGTATACGTCGTTGTCGTTGATGTGGTTTCACTCGGGCCGCTCCACTGGAAAGTCGTCACGCCGTATACACCACCCTCGTGGTATGCGTACACTTTGTAAGTCCCATTACTCCAGGAATATCCCCACTGATTATCGAGAGATGCGCCTGCGGCAAAGCTGACGTTGAAGAGTCCGCTCGAATCTACCGGGACCTTGGTCACGAATACTACGACGCCTTTGGGACTGATGACCCGAACTGCGACCCAGTTGCCTGCTGAAGTACTGGTAGGGACAGGGTCAATTGAGCCGCTCACGAGTACGCCGGCAGACCCAAAATACGATGAAGCATTGGTAACTACGCTCATGTTCCCCAAAGCGTGCCGTTCAGAGGTGGAAGTGTGAGACCAGGTCTGAGTTTCTGAGGTATTGGTGGTCTTGTGGTATTCGGTGTAATTGCTGTTTACGAAAGTGCGCGTAGTGACAGTACTGGAAGTCGTGGTCGTTGCCTCGACCGGGTACCAGTAGAAAGTGGTTCTTCCACTCGTCCCGTTATACGATGCAATCACGGAGTACGTTCCATGCACCCACGTCTGGTTGTTAGTGGCGCCCCCGTTGAAAATTGCGTGGAATGCTCCAGAGAGCTCGACAGATGCGTTCACAGTTTCTACTATTGCTCCATTAGGATCCGTGACTACCACTGTGGCTGTGGTATTGGGAGAGGAGGGTGGAGGGTATACTTTCCCACCAAGGAAGATTGATTGGGTGCCCACATAGTACGCATGTGCAGAAGAGATCGAGACGTAAGTTGCGCTTTCATTGGCAGGTCGCGCCACACCCTGGTTAGGACTCGAAGTGCCTACACACTGCGGAAGAGTAATTGCCTGCCCGATGACAATCGAAGAGAAAGTGGCGTTGGTGCTGCCCCCATTTTTCAGGGTCAACGAGAAAGAGCCAGGAGTCAATTTTACCCCCGTGACGACCACCTGTCCCGCATTCTGCGACACCCAAGTCTGGTTCTGAATTTCCGTCAGCTTCGCACCCTTTTCCTCTAGCTTGTAATTCCATACATAACGAGGGATGGGGACGCTTCTTGCCTCTGGTACGAGGACGTACGATACGGAAGTTCCATTCTGGTAGGGGACAACTTCCGGACTCAGATCCACAAGGACACCGGAAGAATTACCGTCAGAGACCGACACTCCGCCGACGATCGGCACATTGATTTTGTCAGCCGGTACGTAGGCGGTTTGATTCACGCCATTCAACGTGATCGCTGCTGTGGTAATGGTAAAGGAAATCAAATTGAATACACCGGTCTGCACCTGGGCGCTGCCCAAGGTCAAACTGACATTGATTAGACTCATCAAATCCACACTGCCCGAATCCGCAACGGTGTACCATCCGTCTTGGTTGCCTGCATCCCCGACGTGGACCTGCACGCTGGAATAGGAGATATACACTGCACTAACTCCTGGAGGCACGATAGGAGGATCTGTGAGGGAGACTCCGAGAATTCCGGTGGGCCCAGAATAAACAGAAGTGGAAGAGGATGTCGACGACACGCGCGTCGTGGTGCGAGAGCTCATAGAGCTCTCACTGGACAAACTAATGGGGGAAGTAGTCGTAAGCAGACTGACGTTTGAGCCAGTTTGAATGAACATTACTCCGATCATGAGTGCAATTACGGTTAAAGCTCCAACAACACCTAGCGCGATTACTTTTCGCCCAGATTCACTTTTCAAATTCGATGAGTCTGCAAGATAAGGCATGTGTGTGGAGACTCATGACTGAAAATGCGGGATAAGACAAAAATTGCCGAATACGAAAAATTAGAGCAGAGTTCGACATAGTCTTGTTTCCGAGATGGAGGCCGGCTTCTATGACCAGACTGCACCAAGAACCGAATGTTGATTAACTGGATGGTATTTTTTCAAAAGTAA
>JAPCJV010000126.1 GCA_027886785.1 Nitrososphaerota archaeon
TAGATCCTCCTCCGTTCTCGATCTGTAGGATATGTGCCCTAAACCGGGTCGACTCGCCTTCGTTAATACGAGGGAGTGATGAAACCGGTCTTCCAGGCCTCGGAGATAGATCTGGCGATCGCTGGATTCTGTCTCAACCAGTCCCAAAGTATCGACGTAAAACTTGCGCGCTTTCTCCAGACTTCTAACCAAGTACTCGATGTGTGCGGTACGCACGATGTCAAAAGGTGGAGTCGTTGCTATTCTGCATCATCTTCATGCCAGTTAAGGAAGCTCCGGATTCTTTCCTTGTAAGGCTCTTTGTCGTACCAGTTGTACAGATTTCCCGCCATTCTCACCGGATCCCCGAAGAAAAAGCGCTCGTATAGCTCCTGCCTCGATCCGAAGGAACTTCCGGCAATATCCCACGCCAGCCTGAACAACCGAATTTTCTCTTCCGAAGTAGTGTTTTTCGCCTGGTAGTACTTGTCGATGTCTCCGCGGATTCCACTTTCCAGATCCGCCTCCGTGGGAAGGGCCATCAAGCCACTCGCGGATAGCTGCTGGATGATCGCTTTCAGCTGCGGGTAAAGCTTGGGGTAGAGGTTGCGTCCGACGTTAAGTGGTTTGAAATCGGGAGTCATTAAGTCCCACTGATTCACTTGCGCATCAGCCTCGCTCGCGCGCACCATTGCCTTCAACGATTCCAAGAGCATGATCACCTTGGCAATTTTCTCTTGAACGTGCTGGAATTCCGTGATTCCGATCGTGTCCGCGATCATGGAGACCACTCCCAGAATGAATTCCGTCTTTGCGACATTTTTGATCATCACCTGGTGAGCCATGTGCACAATGCCCCCACTGATCTCCTGGAGCGAGTTCGACGCTTCGACGTCTTCGAGCAAGAAAATGCGATCCCACGGGACCAATACATCAGCAAAGATCACTACTGCGTCCTGCTCGTCAAACCGGGATGCCAGCGGGTGATCAAACCGCGAGTCCTCCGCGAAAGATTCCCGGCAGAGGAACTTCAATCCCTTTGTACTCGTTGGAATACCAAAGGCGAAGGAGTACGCCATGTCTTCCGGGGAGCCGCGGATCACTGTTGAGGGAAACACCAAAATCTCATCTGCAAGCGGAAGAGTCGCGAGCATCCTGGCACCGCGGATAAATACCCCTTCATCGTCTTTGTCGACGACCCGCGCTGCGAGAAAAGGGTCCGCCTGCTTGCTTGGGCCGACGGAGCGATTCGCCTGCGGATGAATGAGCGTGTGAGTCAGCAGAAGATCCTCCTCTCTTACGTGTTCGTAGTACTTTTGGATGTTTTCTCCGAAGCGACGATCTTTGCGCCCGAAGAATTCCGCGGCAGAGGCTAGTGCCATCAAATCACTGTTGAGGTAATCCGGGGTTCTCCCCAGCATGCCCCCCGAGTACTCGGCCCAGAGCTTCATCATTCCGTGACGCCTCGCGAGGTCCTCCACTTTTTTCGGCTGGAGAAAACTCATCCCCACCCGATCTCCCGTTGTGGGAGAAATGTAGGTCATTTGATCTACAAGTTCTGGCATATGCTGCATATCGTACAAATGCGCCACGGAACGGATCAGCGCCCTAAAAGCCGGATGCTTGCTGAAGCCGCCGGAAATTCTTTCTCCGCCGATCCAAATTTCCCGTGGAGCACTTTCAATCGCAGAAATGTACTCTTGTCCCTTTCTAGCCGGCATCTGAATGATCCCCCAATAAATTATTTGGAACTGAACTCTTATACGACTCTATTTGAGAGCGTTCCCAGTTTCTCTATGGAGACTTCTACTAGGTCGCCCGGGACTATCGGAGTGATGCCCTTTGGAGTTCCTGTCAGGATTACGTCTTGAGTTTGCAGCGTCATAAACTCTGTAATGTATTCGATCAGTCTGGGGATCGAGTGAATCATATTCTTCGAATTTCCTTCCTGCCTGACTTGACCGTTGACGCGTGTAGTGATGGACAGGTTTCCCACGTCTGAAATCTCGTCAACGGTAACGACAGAAGATCCCAGGGGACAAAAAGTATCAAAGCCCTTGGCTTTCACGGGCGGGCGGAAGGTGCTCGTTATGAAATCTCTGACGGTGACATCGTTAGCGATCGTGAAACCTAAGACATACTCCATCGCGTTTTCCGCTTTCACTTTCCGGGCAGGTTTGGAAATGACCACAGCGAGCTCGCCCTCGTAGTGCATGTATTGTACACCCTTTGGATAAACGATTTCCCCGCCGTGGCCGATGAGAGAGCTTAAGGGCTTCAAAAATAGTACTGGGTCTTCGGAGGGTTCTAGGCCCAATTCATCAGCATGATCGGAGTAGTTTAGGACGACGCCCACAATTTGTGATGGCGAAACTGGGGGAAGCAAGGTAACTTTATTCGTGTCATAACGTATTCCAGTCGGATCTGAAAGGAATCCTCCTTCCTCGAATCCATGGATGATCTTGCCCTTCGATACAAATCGAGCGTAATGCAGTTTGTTGTCGGCCTTGGGAATCCCGTAAACCGGGGCCTCGGCGTAGATTTAAGCAGAACTTCGATCAGGTGTAAGCAGATGAATCATGTATCGTATTCGGTAAGAACTTAGTTGAATTCTTTTCTCTCGAAGAGAAGCAGACCCAGAACTGCAGTGATCGCAAAATAGATCAACATTATTGCTAACCCTTCTGGGATGGTAGCAGTAAACACGTTCAGGACAGGGCCTCCACCTCCTCCGCCGAATCGATCTCCAAGCGTTGCCAGATGCGGGGGATACGGCACCGTGAACACGCTGCTGATGATGCCAGAGCCGTAAGTAAGAATGAACCAGGGCTCAATGTTGACCAGATTAGTTACGAGCAAATTGATGAAGCTGAATCCGAATAACAGCAAAATGACCGTTACGAGGATCGAGAAGGAGCTGCTCTTGAACAATGAGCTGAAAAAGAAAGTAAATCCCAGCGCCGCGACGAGATAGACTATGGTGAAGATGAACGCTTCAGAGAATTCCATCGGCACATTCGCCCCGAAGTAATACAATCCGTTTCCGAGCAATATTGCGGTGAAAATGCCAATGATGATCAGCGACGCGGTCAGAGAGGCAAACCATTTTCCGATGTAGATAGAGGATCGGCGGATCGGATTCCCGACCAGAAAATACCCAGTCTTATTCTGAAATTCGCCCGAAATGGCATCGCCTCCAAAAAAGACGGCACAGAAGACCACAATCAGAGTAGTGACAGCCGTCCAGTAGAAGGCATAGAATGCGATCGGCTGAGGGGGCGATCCCGCGAATCTATTTATGCCGTAGTACGCGACGAGAAAAGTGAGCAGGCCCGAAATTAAAAGATCGATTACTAGCAGGATGAGGAAGCGACGCGACCGGAAATAATTCAAAATTTCGTAGCGAGTGATTATCCCCACCTGCGTCAGGCTCGTCGGGAGGATGTTCCCTTCTGAAGCTTGTTCGGTCAATGTAAGATCACAGAGTGTCCTTGATCAGATTCAGGTACGTGTCTTCTAAAGCAGAGCCGGATGCCCTAAAGCTGATCATACCAATTTTCATGGCAGCCAACTCTGCAAGCAATTGTTCTTGACCCTCGACTCCACCAGAGAACTTGATCCGCAGGTTTCTGGTATCCATTTTTTCCACGGAGAGCACTCCGCGAGCTCGAGAGATCGCTCCATTTATCAGAGAATCGTCCACCGGTTTGGATAATCCGATCTCTACGATGCTGGCACCGCCATCTCCGGAAAATCTGGTCGTGACGTTGGAAAGCGTGTCGTATACTAGGAGTTTCCCGTGGTCGATCATCGCGACTTCATCGCACACATCAGAAACCTCCGGCAGAAGGTGAGAGCTCATGAAGATCAGGCGATTGCGCTTTTTCAAGGACTTTACAATGTCCCGTACCTCCGCCATTCCTCTGGGATCCAGTCCCGTGGTCGGTTCGTCGAGGAGGAGTATGTCAGGCTCTGAAAGAAGAGAAGAGGCGATATTGATCCGCTGCTTCATCCCCTTCGAGAATTTTCCCACTTTCTTGTCCTTCCATTCTTCCATTTTCACCTCGATGATTGCGTCCTCAATTCTTTTTTTGCGCACCGCAGAAGGAACTCCTCTGATCTCTGCGATCATGGAGAGAGCCTCGTTAGGTGTAAAGGAAGGATAAATTTCGGGGCTCTCAATCAAAGAGCCGCAGTGCTCCAAAGCCAGCCGCTTTTTTTCATGTACTGAGATTCCATTGATGAGAGCTTTGCCGCGGGTCGGCCGAATCATGTCGGTAAACAATTTCAGTGTGGTTGTCTTTCCCGCGCCGTTGGGGCCGAGGAAACCCACGCATTTCGCACCTTCAATTTTGAGATTCAATCCGGAAAGAGCGGCAAAACTTCCGTAGGTTTTACTAAGATCCACAGCTTCTATAGAGTGCATAACAGAAAATCACATTTTTTCAAAAGTATCCCCGAATTGTTCTCGGGGGCAGCACCCAGAACCGCAAAACTATGCATATATTCATGTATGATTTTACAGGATGGATCAGGAATCGAAACCACGCATCAGAAAACGGAATGGATCTAGTGCCAGCCGGACAACTTCATCGCCCCAACTACTTTAGTGACGGCGAGGACGAGCGCAGCGCGGCGCAAATCAATTCTGTCTTTTTCCGCGAGTGCTACTACCTCGTTGAAGGCATGCGTCATTTTGTTTTCCAGTCGTTGATTCACTTCCCCTTCGCTCCAATGATCCCGGTTCAGGTTTTGGACCCACTCAAAATAAGAAACCAGTACTCCCCCAGAATTTGCGAGAATATCCGGGACAAGTATCGTTCCTTGTCTTCCGAGCATCTTGTCCGCCATCGGGGTCGTCGGCCCGTTCGCCGCCTCGATCACGATTTTTGCCCTAATTTTACCCGCGTTGCTTTCAGTGATCTGATTTTCCAGAGCGGCAGGAATAACCAGATCGGCTTCAGCTTCAAGGACCTCTTCATTGGAAATCTCCTCGATTCCAGGGATTTTGCTGATGGATCCTAGTTTATTCGAAGTTTCCAGAAGGTAGTCAAAAGACTGATCGAAATGTCTCTGCGGCGGTTTGGGCTTTGCCCCTCCGACCACGTCACTCATTGCGACGATCTTACAGCCCATCGCCATGAGCGATTTCACGGTATTTGATCCGACGTTTCCAAAACCCTGCACGACGACCGTGACGTCTTTCATCTCTTTGTGGAGGTACTTTTTGACAGCCTCCCGAGCACAGATAGCAACCCCTCTGCCAGTAGCCGCAGCTCTCCCTTCAGATCCACCTATCTCTATTGGCTTGCCCGTAACCACAGCCGGCACGTTGTGACCATGAAGGCGAGAGTACTCGTTCATAATCCAAGCCATGGTCTGGGCATTCGTGTTCAGATCAGGAGCGGGGATGTCGACTTCAGGACCGATGTCCCGATCGAGGGCGGAAACATACTTCCTGGTTAAACGCTCTAGATCATCATTGCTGAGCTTTTTTGGATCCACCCCAATGCCCCCCTTTGCGCCTCCAAAGGGAATATCGATTACCGCGGCTTTCCATGTCATCCACATCGCGAGAGCTTTTATTTCGCCCAGAGTAACGCTCGGGTGGTACCTGATCCCGCCTTTGTATGGTCCGCGCGCATTGTTGTGTTGCACGCGGTATCCGGTAAATGTAACCGAGGAACCGTCAGCCAATTTTAGGGGAAGCGCCACGATGACCTCGCGTCGTGGACTCTTCAACATCTCATAATACTCAGGTTCAATCGAAACGATGTCGGTGATGGATGCGAGTTGAGCCAGAGCGTTGTTAAAGGGGTTCTCCGCTTCCATGGAATTTTCATGGAGCCCTCTAAGGCTATTTAAGATGAGAAGAATTCGCCATCCTAAATTGAGAAATAATTCACATCAAAAATTCGGCAGATTATATCCAAAAGCAAATACTCGTTTATTCCAAAATTCAGAAATAGGCTGAAATTCACAGAATCTTCCAAAGAACTTCAGATCCCATCCCGGTTCTCAGATTTCAATTACAAAACATGGTACCCTTGATCTAGATGAGTTCGAA
>JAPCJV010000127.1 GCA_027886785.1 Nitrososphaerota archaeon
CGACCAGAACCACAGGAAACACCCTTCTGGTAAGCCACCATACCCACCTGCGACTGGTAGCTGCTGTAAATAGAAGGGAGCCCCCTGCGAAAAGAAGCGGATACATGGGGCCGATGAAGTAGGGTTTCGCGTTCGTTAGGGCAAACACAATCAGGAGAACGATGTATGCCACGCCCAGGAGCTTAAACTGACTGCCCGCAGGACGCCTGAGGTAAAACACCAGCCCCGCAATTACCAGCGGGAGATTCACGGGATTCATGATCAGCAGCTGCAGCGCGAGAAAACCGACGGGACCGCTACCATTCAGTCCGCCGTGGTGGATGTAGAAATCGACCGTCGGCCACCCATTCATTGCATTCCAGATCGCGTACGGAGTCAGGAAGGCGAGGACCAAGAGACCCGCGCCCCAAAACCACGGAGATTTGAAATACCTGCGGTACTTTGTCGCCGCCAGCGAAATCAGAACGGCAAAAATGAAGAACGCGATCGTAAGCTTTGTCAGAAGACCGACACCAAACACAACCCCGACGAGAATCCAGAGTTTCGTCTGATCCCTTTTGATCAGCCGCACGATCAAAAAAGCGGCGAGACTCCACCAGAGTCCGTCCAGTACGTCCATGGAGAAAATCGACCCCCACGCCATCACAGCGGATACCGCGGTTGCACCGGCCGCGAGGAGCTGAGCCCACTTGCTTCCTCCTAGCTCTTTAGCGATCTTTCCTGCGACAAAGATCAGGATGGAGCTGGCTAACGCAGGAACTAAGTGAATTCCAACCAATGAGTCTCCCGCGACGAAGTTCATGAAGGCCGCGATGTAGGCGATCAGCGGCGGAAAGTCTACGTATCCGAGTTGCAAGTGCTGGCCGCTTACGATGTAGTAAAGCTCGTCACGAAAATATCCATAGTTGCCCGCGAAGAGTAAGTGAATTACGAAACTGGCAAGCGCAACGTATAGAGTTAGGGCAGTTCCACTTGCGAGATCAGTACGCCGATTTCTTGCTGGAATAGTCGATTCCAGCGAAACTTGGCCCATCGCAGTTGGCAGGAATCAAACCAAGGGTTAAGAACTAATCGAAGGTAGCCTTTGATCTTTATCCTTATTTACAACCGGGCAATGACTTGACAAATACTCTTGGATTACAACGATCTCATACCTCAGTCTGACCTGGAAGCATACAGGAAGGGTGGCTTCGGGAAGAGGATGGGGTTCGGGAAAAAACCCTGCGTCATCGTGATCGACATGACCTACGGATTTGTGGATCCCAAGAACCCGTTGGCTCAAGGGAGCATGGGGTTCAAGGCCGTTACAAATTTGAAGATCCTTCTGGAGAAGGCGAGAAGTCGCAAAGTGCCGATCTTGTACACAACTGCGTTGAATTCGATTTCCAACTCAATCCCCATAGGAATCAGTCGAAAAGTCCTCGTGGAAAATCCAAAGCCTGAGGAGAATATGATCGTAGATGAGATCGCGCCTCACGATGGAGACATCGTCGTGCCAAAGGGCAAGGCAAGCATTTTCTTTGGTACGACGATCTTGACCTTTCTGAACCGAAAGCACATTGACACTCTGATCGTTACAGGGATGACTACCAGTGGGTGCGTCAGAGGAACGGTCGTGGAAGCTGCCTCGTACGATTATTTCGTTACCATTCCCGAGGAATGCGTAGCAGACAGGGCGGTTGTTCCGCACAAAGCGAATCTTTTCGATATGGAAATGAAATACGCGGATGTGATTCCCATGAAGGAAGTTTTGGAATACTTCGATTCCCTCACTGGGGTTTGAACTTAGTTGGTAAAAGATCTGCGCGATTGGATCGCGAGTTTAGATTCAAACGATCTCCTGAACCGGGTAGAGAAGGAGGTCGATGTCCGCGACTGTTCCGAAATCATAGTGGAAAATTACAAGCGAGCGACCTTGTTCGAACGCATCCAAGGATATGATCTCCCACTCCTTGCAAACGCAATGTCCTCCCGAAAAATGATGGCAATTGCTCTCGACACCGAAGAAACCCAGATTTTGTCAGAGTACGCCTCCAGAATTAGGAAACCGATTTCGCCAAAGTTCGCTTCTAACTCAAAGGGTGGGAGCTGCCAGGAGGAGATCATTGCCCTAAAAGAATCAGATGTTGACCTGACTACTCTTCCGATTTTACTTCAGCACGAGTTTGACGGTGCGCCATACCTTTCTGCTGGAGTGGTGATCGCAAAAGATCCCGAAATGGCAGAGTACAACATTGGAATCTACCGTTTGATGTTCAGGAAAGCGAACGAACTGGGGATAAACATCACAGCGCCCCACAGGCTCAGATGGTTTTACCAAAAAGCCTACGAAAAGGGCGAACCGCTGGAGGTCGCTGTTTGCCTCGGTTTACACGTCTTGGATCACCTGGCGGCGGTTACGACATCACCTGAGGGAATGGATGAGCTGTCCGTGTGGGGCGGCCTACAGAAAGAAGCGATCCACATGGTGAAATGCAAGACGGTGGATCTGCATGTTCCGGATTACTCGGAGATTGTTTTGGAGGGGAGGATGGATCCGATTGGATGGACCGAACCGGAGGGGATGTACGGCGAATTTCCCGGGACTTACAGCGGCATGAGGAAAAACCCGATAATCAAGATCCAGGCAATTACCTCGAGGAAAAATCCGATTTACCAGAGCGCGACCCACGGTGGAAAGCACCTCGCCTACACCGACTTTTTCATCCTGATCCCGCAGATCGAGCTGAGCATTCGAGAGGCGCTGCGAAATGCTGGGATTGATGTGGAGCAAGTGAGGATCGTACCTGAAAGTGCGGGGATGGTATGCTACGCTTCCATCAATGTTAGGGCAAAGGGCGATTCCAGGAACGCGATCTATGTGATCCTGTCTTCCTCCAGGCAGAATTTTCCAAAATACTGCATCGTCGTTGATGCGGATATTGACGTGTTCGATGATGAGGTTGTGATGTGGGCCCTTGCGACGAGATCGCAACCTAAAGAGGACACCGTAGTCCTCGAAGGGATGCGGATCCCTTCTTCTTCCGATCCTTCACTTGTCGGGCAGGCTCCGTACTCAATGTCGAAAATGGGAATCGATGCTACAATACCTGTTGACGCCAACAAGTCTCGGTTCAAGCATTCGAGACCGCCGGAGATCGCTGTTACAAGATCTTCGAACGCAAACAATTCCCCTAACCTTAGTCAGAAAATCACTAGGCTATTTGGAGAAAGAGGACCTCTCTTCTTTTACGAGGTATCCAAAGAGTTCCCCGGAGAGAGCTTCAGAAACTTTCTGCTCGCGTGGAGCGAACTTAGAGATAACGGCGAAATAGAAGAAGGCACGGACGGAAGATATTCAGTTAAGACGAATAAAAAGAATGGAATGCACTAAGAACTATCCTCAGTGGGTCAGATTTTGTAGCCTACTGACTTTTGCGATTTTCGCGAGCTTTCTGTCGACGCCCGTTCATCTTTTTTCAAACCTCTTCTCGCGAGCGCCGGTCAAAGTACCTTGGGCTGATCAATTGCCCAGAGCCAAGTTCCATCCGATTGACGCCGCGCGACTTCTACGGTCGCATTATTCCCCGGCAAGCTCGTCGAGGTCAGAGCCAGATCCCCGTTGCGGATCGCCGGCCGCACTTCTCCTTGAAACTTTATCTTTGCAGCTAGCAGTGGTGCATAGACTCGGCGAATATTTTCGTGTCCAACGGTTAATTGATCGGGAGGATAAGAAAGCACCGCAGCGGGTTCGTAGAGCGCTACTACTCCTTCCAGATCCCCTGCATTTGCCCTTTCCAAGAAAAATCGATCCAGATCCTCGGGCTGCCTTGCTGGTTCGCGTTGCGGCATTTGATTTACATCTGGGAACGCCAATTAGAAAGTATTTCGTGGGGTTCTCCTTACGAAGCTGCCGATCAAGAGGCAAAAGTTTCGTTTGTTCACTTTGATCAGATGCATCCGTTCGTGATATTCGAGCAACAAATCCCCATTTCTTGACCCAGAGTCTTATGCTCGGCACCCTCGAGGGTTAGTTTCCTCTGGCGTCTGTTCTCATGTCAAAAACAAAGACGAATGTCGAAAAGACCGTTATCACCCTGATCCTACTTTCATTGTCTTTAGTTTCGTGCGTTGGTCCATTATTCAATTTCTCCCACGCTGTCTCGGCTAATCATACCGTAACAAAAGTAGGGACGGGAGCGTTGCCCCAGGAGGATGAAGACCCGGTCGCGCAGGGCTCGAATGTGTACTTGGGCTGGACGAGTTCGAGCGGTGTCTTCCTGGATATATCGCACAACAACGGGTCGACATTCACGCTAAGTCAAATCTACAACCATCCTTCGTCAAACATTCAGATCGCCTCGAGTCCATCGCATGTGTACCTTACTTGGTCCAGCGGCGGTACCATTCTCTCCCGGGGAAGCTCCAATAACGGTTCCAGTTTTGGTAACGTGATCACGATCGGAACCGGACAGGACGCGCATATTTCTGCGAGCAAGAAATTTGTCTACGCGGCTTGGTCCAAAAATTACGTTGTATATTTTAGGCAGAGCGCGAACTATGGGAAGAGCTTCGGTCCCGCGGTTCAGGTGAGCCAGACGAATTTTTTTGCAACCGAGGTACAGATTGCATCCGACACGAATAGCGCGTACGTCGTCTGGGAGAACGCCTCAGCCTCCTACAACCTCGCGCCCTATAGATCAGTGGAGGAAGCGACCACGCACAACGGGATCAATTTTTCCGTACTTACACTAATGAAGAGTCCTACAAACGTAACAAACAGAGAGCCCGAGGTCAAGGTCAACTCGTACGGCTTTATCTACGTTATCTGGCGGACGGAGAAAAATCCCCTCACTAACAATTGGATGTCGGTCATGTTCATTGCCCGCAGCGAGGACGGAGGAAACTCCTTTCCCCTGATCGAGAATATTACGACGTACCCTGGTCTCGCAAGGGAAGCTAAACTAGAAACGAGCGGGGCGGAAGTCTACGCAGTGTTTAGATCTTTCAATTGGTCACAAGATAGTTTCAACGTATTTTGGGTCGGAAGCGTGAACAACGGGACCAGTTATTCTCTCCCCTCGCAGCTGAGTGGGACTACCGGTATTTCGCTAAATATTCCCACCGAATATTTCGATCCTCAGATTGCGGTAAGCAACCGCACGATCGAAATCATATGGGACTCAAACGTCAGCGGGACGTGGCAGATAAATTGGGCAAAGTCGACGAATTACGGAAGTGTCTGGACTCTCAATCTACTTCAAGCCTCTCCGACGATTCTGCAGGCTCAGATAGTCGGACAGGCAAAAGGGAACTTCTATTTCCTCTGGACAGGCAGTGGCAGTGCGATCGAGTACTTTTCGGATTTACATAACTAGTCCCTTGTAATCCAATTTGAATCAAGTTTCTTTTGAAAAAAAGAAAGATTCATCAGTCACCAGATCTTCGGATCATGATTGATTCCGGGGAATCATAATTTACTATTGTAATTAATGAAAACGGGCAACGACGAATTTGACATCTTGGACATTGTTCTGCAAATCTTTCGTATTCTCAAACTTCGAAACAGAGTTTGACTCAACTGTATGATGACATTCTCTGCAAATGTTACCCCAGAAATTCATTTTCATAACGCTAGCGGCGGGGCAGCTGCAAGAGCAGTTGGATTGATCTCTGTCTATTTCAAAAGTCTCGCAATTCTTGCACAATGTTGAGCGATCCCCAAAAAGAAAACTAGGTTTTCCCAAGATAAGAGAATTTTTGCCATTATGCAAAATTCTTAGGATTCCAAGACAGGATGCGAAAACCGTTTTTGGGGTTTTAGCAAAATGATTCTTAATGAATTGGAGGGCATCGGATTTTAAAGATAGAAACTTGGAAGCCAATGTTTGCACGTGTTTTCTAGATGGTTTCCATTGAGAAAAAATTCGGCTTTCAGAGTGTTCCGGAATGAGATTGCGTCTTGATTGAGTCACACCTCGACCGCCTGAAGAACACTTGGGAATTCCAATAGAAAGGAGTCTCCAATGGTCTTTACCTC
>JAPCJV010000128.1 GCA_027886785.1 Nitrososphaerota archaeon
GACCGCGCTGGTCGCATTCCCGGTGTACGAAGAAGGCCCTTTACCCAACCACCCAAAAAATTGCCATCCGGTATCGCTCAACGCGGAAAGCGATGTCCGATCCCCGGCGTTATACCACCCGCTGGCGGGGGAAATCAATCCACCTTTCGCATTATTTTCATTCACAATCATTAGGAAGAACTGATTTTGATATTGCACTTGCACCCTTTGCTGGGACAGGACCTGACCCGAGAAAGCTGAAGTGGAAATCCATCTTTCACTTGAACTAGAGCTTGACAGTATAGGGGGATAGGTGTAGCCGCTCAAATAATCCACCCAGTAGGTAGAGTTGGGAAGAATCGTGGTGGGGGTTCCGAAAGTAGTTACATTTACCTGAGGAGGCAAATAGCCCGAGCCTCCGCCTATGATCGCATAGGCAAACCCCAACAGTTTCTGATGATAGTACAGCGGACTGATGCTCCCTCCACTTACTGTGCCTGTGAAAGTTAGCGCTTCCCACCTCTGGGTGGCGGAAGAACCGGGAAGCAGATAATCCACGGTCCAAGGTGCTCCGGTGTCTAGCCACAATGGTGTGGCCGTAGTAGTAAGTGTCGAATTGAAGGTAGCGTTCAGATACCTTGAGGAAATGTATGGCAGAGAATAATTGCTGCCCCCATAGGCGACAGAAAACCCTGCAAGGATTTTTGTCTGATGAATGTAGGTAACGGCCTCGGTACCTTGAGTACTGACGAAGCCTGAAGTCTGTTTGCCGTACCATCTCTCTGATTCAGCAGAGCCCCCGAGCGGGTTGGTTGTATTCCAGGTGGAACCGGCGTCGATCCAAATAGGAGTGATATTTTTGAACAAGATCATCGTATTATTTCTCCCCGTGCTCGAAAAAGTCAAGACCGGATTACTGAAATTGGATCCTCCCCCGACCACGGTGAAGGAAAATGCCACGAGGAACTGATGATAATAAACGAAATTCAGCGTTAGCGCGTTGGAGACGATTCCCGTGGTGGAGTTTGGAGTGACCCACCGCTCCTGCATCGAAGATTTCGGGAGAACGTTTGAAGCGGTCCACAAGCTTCCGATGTCCATGAGAAACCCGGTCTGGTACTGCTCTAAATTCGCCGACTCGACAGTCCCGTTAGATACGAAGCTAACTACGGGGGAGAATCCCGAAGGCGACCCCACGACCGAGTAGCCCAGTGTAACTAAAACGGTCCCGGAGCTCCCTGTAAAGAATTCCTGGGAATTGGATGCAAGGGTGGAACCGTTCGAGAAAAAGTAGTGCAGCTGAAAAGGATCTCGGGAAAAGAGCACAGGACTGGGGGTGCTTTCATAAAAAAGGACTTGACTGGTATTCGCGTTGAATTCATCCACCCACATCCACGCTGAGGAAATCGAGCCCAGGGCATTCGTATACACCACTTTCTTTTCCGGGCCAGTGAAAGGAGCTGTGTGGTATTCTTCCGTCATCAACCCAGTGAAAAATCCCTTCGCGTTAGATATGCCGCCGGTAGATCCCACAAAAGAGCTCGCCCCAAAAGCAGCGAATTGTTCCTGGGCCGATGCATTAGTACTCCAATCGATCGCCTTCATCGACACGTTGGTTCCAGAAAAGGATAGGGAAAGTCCGACGATGTCGCCCTGCCTGACTGATCCGGAAAAATTGTCGAGGCCGCCGGAATTGGCAGGGAAGATCGAGGACCCATTGTAAGAGAAGGCCTCGAAATTGAATCCGAATCCGGGAGAAAATCCTCCATTGAGGAAGGGCCAGTCCCAGGAGAGCCCCACCTGGTACCAGTAGCCCTTGTTGCTAAGCCCATTCAAAAGGTACGCTGGACCGTAACCGAAAGAGTCCTCCTGAACTATCGCCGTGACGTTGTATGAAAGACTCGTGAAAGCTTGGGTAAACGTAAGGCCCAGCTGCTCGTCATAATTCGGAGTTGGTAGCGACGAGTTCGACAAAGACAATGTAGGAGCATTGTGAGATTTCGCGGGAAGCTGCCCGGGGGAAAACAACGCCGATGCGGGTTTTCCCCCTCTTTCACTATGTGCTACATAATGCCCTAAAGCGGCAGAACTGGGGGACACTAAATTCACAGAAAGTAAAAGAGAAAGGATAAGCACAACCACCAGAAGCGAAAAATAGTGAATACCCTTCCCCCCGCCGCTCATCGCGTCCGGAAAACTCCGATGAGAGATAAAAGCAATCTGGTGGTGATCCTACCTTCCATAGCTCGGAAGCTATTTGGATCCCGAATATTCAGGAAAAAAAGATGATTTTTTTCTAGGACTCTCTAACCGATTCCAGAGTCGAGACCGCCGACCAGATAGTGACCCGGCTAAAGGAGGGCATGTTCGGATCCTGGCTCACTTCCTCAAGGATGGAGATCGAGTTCGCCGCGCGTACACCGATCGAAATTTTCGTGTCATTTAACATGTTGAGTGCATCCTTCACGATCTTCCTGATATTGCGTGGAGTGATGTTACTTTCTACGACTTGCTGGAGTGTCCCTAGAGCTTTCTGGACTTTTTCTTCGTTTTCGATTCTGCGCTTTTCGCGCTTCTCAGCTGCGGTGGACATTGTAAGAATGGCATCTCCAAATAGGGCGGTACACCCATATTTTTTCGAGTTTTTTAACCTTACAGTTAAGGGGAACGTCTCCACGCCCTGATCGTCTCGTACCAAGTGATCCCGAGGCCCGCAATGGCAAACACGTATGCCCAAACGCTTAGCCGGGAGATTTCCGTACCCGCTACGACCACGAAGTATGCGAAGAGAAAGGTTAGCATCATAGAGTAAAGGATAAACCGGGGAATGATGTACGTCCCGATTTTCAGAAACTGTTGCAGTGCTTCAATCTTTACTTCCTTCGCCAGTACGTAATTTCCAGTTTCGTCTTTGGAAGCCAGGCCTAGATCCACCAGTTTGTCGAGATGGTACTGAGCCAGTGAGGCGCTCTTGAAACCTAGCGAGCGCTGGGCCTCCCGGATTCCGGACCTGCGCACTTTGAAAAGATAGGTGTAGACTCGAAGGGTGTTCCCCTTCAAGTCCTCCCCATGAGGTCCGACTGACATCTTTTTCCACGCATCGAAAAGCTCGTCTTAAATCTAATGGATTTCGCGGTGGATCTTTTCAAAAATCGAACCCAAAAATCCATATGAATCCGCGATTTCCTCTTCGTCTCCGGCCTGACTTATCGAAAGGTGCTCGTTTAAAGTTGGCGCACCTAGAATCCTAGCTGAATAATACTTGAGACAGAAATTCTCCAAGCTGGCGGTTTCTCTGGCCCCGGATAAAACTGAATTCTAAGTTTATGGCATACCTGTTTAAGGAAAAAATGGCCGGAAAAAAATGGCTGAGGTAACAAAGCTTTTTACCACGCCCCAAATTCGCAGACTCTAACATTGCCATCGGAACATCATCTTGAATTGCACTGCGATATTTGTGGCATTTCTGCAAGAAGTACGGATCAGAGTCTATTTGCAAAAGGATGGCTCTGGGCTGATGTATATGGTGAATCAATCACTCGATGCCCCGCACACTGGAAGGACGCGGAGATCCGCGGTAGGGAAATGCTGCGTGAAGCAGGGATCAGACGCTAAGCTATTCTGTTAGCTTCTTGATCGATCTTTGCGACGGCCGCATAAACACACGCGCAAATCTGCCGTACTTTTTCATAAAGCGGAGATACATCATTCGAGATCCACTCGGACTGACCCTCAATCCCTTTGGTGTTGCTCCCTTTTTTCACGATGTCAGAAAACTCCGTCTTCAATTCTCCCGCTACCGGGTCTGAGCTGATTTCTCTGATCAAATCGATGTAGAGATTGATGCTTTCAAGAATAGTACCAAGGTAACTGTTGCCAATCCTCTGGAAGTTTTCATAGTCCGAAGATTTTTGAGCTTCGTCTAACTTCTTTGCGAGATCTTGCCTCCTAGTATCAAGCTTCGCCAACTTTTTGCTTATGAAATCCATACTTGCTGCGTCAGTTTCTGCCTTACCTGTCGCAGAGACTGTCCTGTTTAGATCTCCATCTCTCTGCAACCGCGAGCTTCTGGCTACTCTCCCTCGCCTCGGTTTGGGAGGAGTTTCATTTTCCGACATGATTTTTTTTGAACCCAATGGATTACGGTTGAGATTTCAGCACAGATAATTAGAATTTCATCATGTTATTGTTTTCTGTTTGATTGTGAGAAGGAATCATTTCAATTTTTTGAAAAAGAAAAATCTTTCATATAGGATCTATCTACTGAAAAGATTTTCCGCTTTTCGTGAAATCGAGAAATTATTGGGAACACGGATTTAATATAGAAACTTTTTTCCTCTTTGTCTGAGTATTGAATATTGCGGGAATAAGTGAAGGAGAATTTTTCAGTGAATTCATAGCTTTTAACTTCATGGAGTCTTTTGATTTTTCTAAAATAAAAGGACGATCTTATTACTGTCGAGTTCCTTGAGTTTTGTAAAAGTAATAATGACCCAAGATTTTTCTGTGCGCAGAGCTATCAAAAGTGATTCGGCAAGTTTTCCTAAGCTATTGGTAGCTCTTGCAAATTTTGAACATCTGAAGCCTCCCTCTTCTGCGGCTAGGCGGAGAATAATTGACGACATTTTCTCAAAGAAAATCTTTGGACTATACCTTGCGATGGACAAGACTTCAGGGCCGATCGGCTACGCGCTCTATTTCTTCACATATTCTTCCTTTCTTGCAAAGCCGACTCTGTACCTCGAAGACCTTTTCGTTCTGGAAGGACATCGCAAGAGAGGCGTCGGTAAAGCTCTCTTCAAGGCATGCGCCAAAGAAGCAGTTCGAAACGGGTGCGGCAGAATGGAATGGAATGTTCTAACGTGGAATGAGAACGCGATTAACTTCTATGAAAAGCTTGGAGCTAAGAGGCTGGATGAATGGTACTATTACCGTCTCACCTCGGAGACTCTCAGAAATATTTTACGACAATGATCTCTGAGTTAACTCAGAATCCCTTATAGACGAAAAAAAGAAATGACATCTTGATCCTTTCTGCAGCAGACGATTTTTCCTAAAAGCAGTGGCGCGAGCACGTTTGAGAATGCCATTTCTTTAGAGGGATTTTCTCAGACTTACAACGGCAGGGATTACGTCGTAAAGGATGTTTCTTTCGGGGTCAAAAAAGGCGAAATCTTCGGCCTTCTGGGCAAGAACGGTGCGGGAAAAACCACGACGATCAAGGTTCTTACTACACTCCTCCGACCTTCCAAGGGGAAAATCACGGTTTTAGGGCAAGATGTAACCAAATACGGGCATGAGATCCGCAAACGAATTGGAGTTGTCCAGCAGGAAGTTTCGTTTGAGTACACGACCGTAAAGGAAAACTTCGATCTCTATGGATTCTTATGGGGAGTTCCAAAGGAGACAAGAGAGAAGAGGCGCAACGAGCTTGTCAAAATGTTTGGACTGCAGGAGCTTCTGAAGACCTCTGCCTGGGACCTCTCCGGAGGCCAGAAGAGGAGAGTTCAGGTGGCGAGGGAATTTGTCCACGACATGGATCTTGTTTTTCTGGACGAGCCGACGGTCGGCCTCGACCCCATAATGCGTCGCAAGATTCTCGATCTTTTGAAAGAGAAGGCAAAGAATGAGGGGTTGACCATTCTGTTCACGACCCACAATTTGGAGGAAGCAGACTACCTTTGCGATCGGATTGCGATCATGGATCGAGGCAAAATCCTTGCGCTGGATACCGCGGAGAATCTGAAGAGGATTTATGGCGAAACGAAGGCTATTGAAATCAGTTTGTCTTCCGGCGAGAATTCTTCCTCTCTTCCCTATGACAGCTTCTTCTCCCGATTGAGGATAGTTCATCCGGACATTGAGATAACAAAGCAGCCCGAGGGGTCAAACCCAGCGGTAATTGTTTCTAAGGAACCCGAGAAAGTTATCGGAACGGTGATCGCCCTAACTTCAGAGCTCAGGTTAAAGCTGGAGTGGCTGAATATTCGCAAGAGTACTCTCGAAGACGTTTTTATCCAGACCGTTTCAGAAGAC
>JAPCJV010000129.1 GCA_027886785.1 Nitrososphaerota archaeon
AAATAGCGTCGATTTCCGAGCCGTTAACCTCGCGCGGCGGCTGGAAGTACCGATTGATGAAGGTGGAGGACTCATCTTTGACGGCCGACATGCTTATTTCTGAGGCAAATTTCGCAGAATGGAAGTTCAAATCTGGTGATTTTATTGTATGTGATATACGCAGTAATGGGTTAGACAACTCAGGAAGGCTCTCGGCGTACTTCATTTCATTTTCAGGTCCATTCGAAGTAGGGAAAGTCCTCTATGAAACGAATGAGAAGCTCCGCGACCTCAAATCCCGCTCCGCTGAACACATGAAACCCGCAGAGACAGTTTATCAAATCTCCGCGAGGGAGGCGAAATCCTTGCTTGTCCTGATCAGGCTCTGGATTCAGGAGGGGAAACCCCAGCACTATACAAAGTGGTGCCAAATGCATCAGATAGTAGCCACCAATCTGTTCTACATGGGGCTCGTGAAGAGGACGGGGTCCATGTCGGGGTACTACTATCCCACCGAAGAAGCTTTGGAGTTCTTTGAGGGCAAAAGAGGGATTGTCAAGAGGAGAGTTTTCACCAAGGGTAAGGACGGAAGGCATATACTCTCCCACGATGAAGGAGAATCGAGATCTTTCGAGCAGTACCTGTCCGACCACACTGATCGGGA
The DNA here is from genome assembly GCA_027886785.1 of Nitrososphaerota archaeon. The sequence continues at coordinate 644 of JAPCJV010000129.1, forward strand.
ATCGGCCCTGCGTGAGTATGCAGAGGCGCTGGATGCCTATCGAAAGCGAATTAAGGCATAAACCGCCTAGTTTTTCGTGTTTTGACCTAAAAGATGTGGACGTTTTAGTCTATGGCACGGGATTGCTGGCCACGCAAGGAGCAAAAAATCCCTTAATTACGAACAAATAACCCTTATTTAGAGACCATATTCTCCCATTGGACTTGAACCAATAATGGTCTCAGACAATGACATGAGTATGGATGAATCAAGCACCGATGATGAAATGGAAGCGGATGATGGAGAAAGAGAAAAGAGTTCGGGAGGAATGGGAAGCAGTAGCGGACCGGAGGAAAGCTCCCAGAGCGAATCAACCATGGAAGCCGCATCTTCCGCCAAACCAAAATCAAAATCTGGAGGGAGAAGGGCTGCTCTAAGAATTCTCCGCGAAAACGTGGATTCAGTATCAAAAGATCTCTCGAGCTTCAGAAAGAATCACGAGGTCTCTTCCAAGAGGCTGGAAAAACAAGTTTCGTCGCTTAGAAATGAAATTGCATCCTTGAAGAGCTACATTTCCAAGGAAAACGCCCGTGCACGAAGCAAAGAGGAAGCTTCTCGCGCCCGGATTATTTCCAAACTGAACGCTCCAAAAGCTAAAGTTTCCAGCGCAGTTTCCAAGGCAAAGAAGAAAGTCGCAAAGAAATCAAAATCTAAGAAGTAGGTTAAAGGCGATTAATTTTCTTGGGGGGACTTTCTGCCTTGGGTTCTCCCATCTCACTTTTTTAACAAATTAGGCAAAGTCCGTATATACTCCTCCTCGCCAGTTCAATAGCAGAATTCTCCTGTTTTGCTTCAGGGAATAATCGAAATCCGGGAGCCTGACGATTGGAATAACTAACCCACGACCTTTTTCTTTGAAAGTTCTGTCAGTAAGGGCTCTGGTCCTCGTTTTTCTGTTTTCAATTCTAGTTTTTCCCCTCATTCTTTCAAAGTCGAATCCAACTAGTTATTCCTCTGCTCAGGTAGGTTCCTCGAAGGAAGCGGTGGTCGTTCAACTGAACGTGCCGATAGATCAGGGCTCGGCCGGTCTCGTCTCCCGAGCTGTATCACGGGCGAATGTAGATCGGGCGGCGGCCGTGATCATCGACATGAACACTCCCGGAGGTTTGTTGCAGGATATGGTGGCGATCGTGGATTCCATCTCAAATTCAACTGTTCCCGTTTACACGTATGTGGGAAATGACTCCGCCGCCGCTTCGGCGGGAAGCTACATCGCTATGGCTACAGATAAGATCTTCATGGGTCCGGGATCCCAGATCGGTCCTTCGACGCCCTACATACTGGGGGGCGGTACGCAATTAGAGCAAAATCACACTTCTGAATACGCCGTGTCCTTTCTCCAATCCCTCGCGCAGGAACATGGAAGGAATGTAACAGCTGCAACGCAAATGGCCGCCTTCGACATCGCTTATTCGTACTCGGATGCCCTAAAATATCATGTGGCTGATGCAAGCTCCAATAGTCTCGATCAGACACTTGGATTGCTGAATCTGTCAGGTGCTTCCGTGGTGACAATATCAGAAAGTCCGACGGAGGAGCTCATCAGCCTGTTATCTGATCCGACAGTTGACGGGATCATTCTGTTGCTGGGGATTGTCGCAATCGTCCTTGACTTCCTGCACCCGACCATAGTGCTTTCTGTCGCCGGGGCGATCCTAATCGCTCTGGGGCTGATCGGGGCTGAAGCGATTAATGCAGGGAGCGGGACCTCCGCAATTGCAGTTCCCTTGATTTTGTTTGCGGCAGCGGCAGCTCTGATCGTTTTTGAAATAAAAACTGGACATGGGTTTATGCTGTTCGCGGGGGTGATCGTTGGAGTCGTTGCGACCATTCTTCTTGCCTACCAGATTCCGTACTCCCCATCTCCTTTCGGAAACATTCAGTACGTGGAGCTCGCGGTGTTCGTCGTAGCGGGGACGTTCCTCGCGTTGTATGCTCGGTGGGTAGGTACCTCGCTTCGGCGAAGAAAACCTGTTACTGGTGCGGAGGCATTGATCGGAAAAATGGGAGTGGCAATGACCGACCTCGATACAAAAGGGGAAGTATCAGTCGATGGAATAATCTGGAGTGCCAGAACTGATACGCCCCGAATCGCAAGAGGAAGCAAGGTCAGAATTCTTCGTGTTTCGGGCCTGACACTTGAAGTTGAACCAGAACCCATAAAGCAAAACATAGAATTATGAGAGTTGGTCGGATAATTTATGGTCGATATTGCTACTACTGCGGTGATTGTTTTCGTTGTTGTGGTCATTCTAGCGATATTTCTTTCGGGAATCAAGATTCTGAAGGAATGGGAAAGAGCGCCGTTATTGACCCTAGGTCTCTACAAGGGTCTTAGAGGGCCTGGCTTGATTTACGTGCCGCCCTTCATCAGTAAAATCCCGTACATTATTTCGACTAGGTTGCAGGTCGCTTCTTTTAGGACGGAGCAAACTCTCACCCGCGACAATGTTCCCGTGAATGTCGATGCCGTAATGTACTTTCAGCCCGTAGATGTGCAGAAGGCAATTTTGAATGCGGAAAATTACAGTGCCGCCACACAACTTGCTGCCCAGACTACCTTAAGGGAAACAATCGGAGGCGTGAGCTTTGATGATCTACTTTATGAAAGGGAAAAGATCGGTGCTTCAGCTAGGGCGATCATTGATTCAAAGACGGAGAACTGGGGAGTGAAAGTTACCGCCGTGGAGATTAGAGATATTGCGATTCCGCCAACCCTTCAGGAAGCGATGTCCCGACAGGCTCAGGCCGAACGAGAAAGAAGAGCGAGGGTGACACTTGCAGAAGCGGAATTTCAGGCTGCTCAGAAAATGGTGGACGCTGCAAACTTGTATTCCGCGAATCCCCGCGCGATGGAGCTTAGGTGGATGAATATCCTGTACGAACTCGGTCTACAAGGGAGGGGTACTCTGATGTTAATCCCCACGAACATGCCCACCGCGGGTACTGGATCGGTGATTCCTCCTTACGGAATCATGGGAGTGAAGGACATTCAGGAAGTGGGTGGGGCAAGTCCCTCAGGGACGAGTGCTGGAAGCCCGAGCTCGAGGCAAAACCCCGGTACGGGTTCTACTTGACAGAATAAACGAAAAAGTTTCTCTTCCCCGTGCGCGTAAGTTTTCGCTTATCTCGCAGGATTCCCAGCGCCTGACTCACTTTCCGGCTCGCATAGTACTTGCCGGTGAGAGAATGCAATTTCTCTCTAGTCTCTCCTGTCGTCTTGGGGTTCGAGAAGAAATTTGATTCCAGAATTCGGTTCTCAATTTCTCGAATAACCGTGGCGGTCTCACCCGATCCAGCTCTGTCTCCATCGGAAGAAATTACCGTTTTCTTTTTGAGGATATTCTTCTTCCCGGTCCCATTTCTTATGGACGAAGCCAAATTTCGAAGCTTGTCTTGAGCCAAGATGAGATCTTCCGGATTCTCACTTTCAGCAGAAACAATTCCAAATTTTGTTTTGTATGAGATGGTATATCTTGTCAATTCACATCAACCTAATTTTTTCCTTGTTGGGAATGTTAGAGAGGAAATTTACTAGATCAGTTATATTGTTTCTCAAGGCTTTTACTTTCCTCTGCAGCTAAAGGCCAATGAAATTTGACTTGGCTCGTATTCTCAGTTGGGAATGAACCGAGCCATAGTAGCCTCTCTTGGAATCACCGATCTCTTCTCACGCCATTACAACTCATCGAGTCATCTTCGGCAATTGCATCGACATGCACGAAACTGCAAGAGACTCGGTTCAACTCACGGTAACTTCTCCCCCGTACTACAACGCTCCCTTTGATTATCCCGGCATGTATCGAGATTACGAAGAGTACCTTGGAATGCTTTCCAAAGTAGCTGATGAATTATTTCGTGTAACTACTGATGGAAGAATAGCATGCTTTGTGATAGATGACATGCTCGTCGATGGCGAGAAATTGCCAATCGTCGCCGATGCGATTCGCATCATGAGGCAGACTGGTTTCAGATACAGGGACAGGATCATGTGGGTGAAACCTAAGGGATATTCTAGAATCAGTCGAAGGTCTGGAGTGGTTATCCAGCACCCGTATCCAATGTATTTTTATCCGGACAATATTCAGGAAAGCATTCTCATTTTCCAGAAGGGCAGATTTGATTATTCAAGAGTCCGAGAAATGGATCCTGAGATCTTGGAGGCATCCAAGATCGACAGTCAAACGCTGAATGCAAATGAATGGAATCTAACGGTTTGGCCTATTACGAACGTACTCCCGACAAATAACCCACTGGAAAAGGGGATCGCGGCCTTCCCAGAAGAACTTGCCTCTCGACTCGTTCAACTGTTTTCATTTGTAGGTGAAACGGTCCTTGATCCCTTCTTGGGCTCGGGAACCACAAGCAAAGTGTGTGCTTTGCTCGGAAGAAATTCGGTGGGGTACGAGCTGAACCAGTCACTAAAAGACCGCATTTACACAAAAATCAACGCCGCGGGTCGCGTGAAGCTCCGTTCAGAGAAAAGGCACGACAGCGTACCTGAATTTGAAATGGAGGAGGTTCCTTCGGGAAGGAGATCGCTTCGCCAAAGCTTGAGATAACTATTCAGCAGTCAGAATGTGAACTTCCGTTTCCGCGGAGCCCTTGAATTTGCGAGCGTCTGATTCGCTCCCGACTATTGTTCCGTAGTGCATAGGAATAGCGATCTTTGGCCTTATCTTTCGCACCGCCTCCACCGCCTCATCTGCGGTCATGACATAGGTTCCGGAGACAGGCAATAGGGCAATATCCGGCATGAGATTTTGCATTTCGGGGATTAGGTCGCTATCCCCTGTATGGTAAATCGAAACTCCAGAATTCGTCTTGATGATATATCCCACTTTTCCGTCCTCCTTCGGATGAAACGGCTTCCCCGGAGACCGAAACTTGTTCGTATTATAGGCTGGAACAGCCCGTACTTCAAAATTTCCAAGCTTTACTCTGTCCCCGGGCTTTACGATCTTTATCTCCATGGGAGAAGCTTTCTCAATCTCGCTTTTTGACGCCTGGATTCCTACTATAATGGTCTCATTGGGTTTCACGACCTTTTTGAGATCTTCTGCGTTTGAATGATCTTGATGCTCGTGAGATACGAGAACATAATCCGCTGGAACTTTCTGCTTCAATTGAAACGGATCTATAACCAAAGTTTTTCCTCCGTCCTCGATTTTGAAACCGTCATGTCCCAGCCACGTAATTTTCACGCCTTGATATTCGAACAAACACTATCAGCTGTAAGTTACGAAATCTTTTGAGAAAAGCTTTTCTTTTTTCAAATATTCTTGAGAAAATCCAATCTTCGTTCTAAGGGACGAAA
>JAPCJV010000013.1 GCA_027886785.1 Nitrososphaerota archaeon
AGGTCGGAAAGTGCGTTGATTACAGGTACGGAAGATACGGAAGCGAATCTTTCCAGGGTCTCATGGGAAAACACGCGCGCGGCGATCGCGCTGCAAAAGAGAGACAATGCCTTGGCGGTGTCTTCGGGAGTTTCCCCGCGCGAAGCCTGAAGCTCCTTGGAGTCCAGAACTACCGCGCGCCCGCCCAGTTCAAACATTCCCACTTCAAACGAGACTCTGGTCCTCGTGCTAGGCTTTTCAAAAAGAAGTGCTAGAGTAGATCCAGGTACCTGGTGAAGAAATTTTCCCTGGTGTCGCTCCTTGCGCATTGTCTCCGCGAGATCCAGAAGGGAACTAAACTCCGCACCGGACAATTCACCCAAAGACAGAAAGCTCCTCGAAAAAGTGGAGGGGAGCTGCGATTCCTGAGTGGTCATTTTGCAATCAGGCCTCTCTGTCTTTTCTTGCTTTTCGCCCGGGCCTCACCGATTAGGTCAGTTAGAGTTGAGAAGGTTCGGGCTACATCCTCCATGCGGATCACGATAATGGTATCCGTAAAGCAGCTCACGGTGTCTTCGATGTTCACGTGATTTTCGGCGATCTTCATGTAAATGGAAAGGACCACGCCCGGGGTGCGCACGATTTCCGTCGGGCTGTGCACTATGATTGCCGCGAGCTCCGATTGCTCGTCCAGTACGTCTTCATCGCTGAATTTTTTGTGAATTTCTTCGAGGAGCTTCTGATCGAAGATCATAGTGATCGCAGAATTACTTTCCGAGATCTGCAGAAATTCCTCTTGATACGAAGCCATCACGTTTCGCGCAGCCTCCAGAGCTCTCTTGCTCTTTTCGAGATTCAACTTCGCGACGTCAGTTCTAACATTAACAACACTCTGCGCCAGTACTCCTTCGATTCCACCAGCTGTGACCTGGAACCGGGGCTTGATCCTTTTTACAGAAGTAACCAGCGATTCAAAATTTACTTTCCGGCCCAGATCCTTTTCCACCTTGGGTTTAATCAGTCGAGCAATCGCGGTGTAGTTTCCATACTTCCTGCTGAGAGCATCCTGAAGGGAAAGATCGTTTTCTATCACCCCTTTGACCACTTTAGATATAGAAACCGCATTGACCAATACGGGTCATCATTGACTAATACCGTTAATTGTGACCGCAAGTTATAAAAGCCTATTGCTCGAAAAATGTTTTTGCGAAAAAACCGGAAATGAATGATAAAGTCGTCCTCGCCTATTCTGGCGGACTGGATACATCTGTATCAATAAAATGGATCAAGGAAAAGTATGGACTAGATGTAGTCACCTGTACCGTAGATGTGGGCCAACAAGAAGATCTTTCTGGAATTGGAGAACGGGCTATCCAGATCGGTGCAGTCAATCACTACGAGCTCGACGCGAAGGCGGAATTTGCGAAGGATTATGTGTTCAAGAGCATCAAGGCTAACAGCCTGTATGAAGGCTCCTACCCTCTGAGCACGGCGCTCGCGCGACCACTCCTTGCAGAGAAGCTGGTGGAGGTCGCAGAAAAGGAGGGGGCAGTCGCAGTTGCACACGGCTGTACAGGCAAAGGGAACGACCAGGTCCGGTTCGATATTACTGTGAAAGCGATGAACCCATCTCTCAAGATTATTGCTCCGGTTCGGGAATGGAACATGAATCGCGAGGATGAAATCACATATGCCCTGAAAAACAAGATTCCGATCAAACCGAAGAAATCTGTTTTTTCGACGGATCAAAATCTCTGGGGAAGATCCATTGAATCAGGGCCTCTTGAGGATCCTTTCGTAGAACCGCCGGAGGAAGCTTTCGAGTGGTGCGTTCCAGCGAAAAATGCACCTGACACGGCGGAGTACCTAGAAGTAGAGTTTGAAAAAGGTGTACCTGTTTCTGTGGATGGGAAAAAATCATCCCCCGTGGATCTAATCCGCTACGTAAACGAAAAGGCTGGTTTGAACGGCTTCGGAATTATAGACCACATGGAAGACCGCCTGGTCGGGATAAAGTCCAGAGAAGTGTATGAATGCCCTGCCGCTCTTACTTTGATTGGTGCACACAAGGACCTCGAAAAGCTAGTCCTTACCAGACACGAGCTCTCTTTCAAATCGAAAGTCGAAGAGGAGTGGTCCTGGTTAGTTTATTCCGGATTATGGATGGAACCTTCGCGGTTAGCGCTGGACGCGTTCATTGACACTACCCAGGAAAGGGTAACTGGAACGGTCAGGGTGAAATTCTACAAGGGCTCTATGCACGTGGTCGGCCGGAAATCGGAGGAATCGCTATACCGGCATAAACTCTCTACCTATGATCGAACTTCAACTTTTGATCAAAACGCAGCGGTGGGCTTTATTGAGCTCTGGGGACTTCCCTCTCGTGTCGCAAACGAAAAGCTCTCAACCGGAAAAAAGAAAAAGGCAGCTTTGCAAATAGCTCGAACCCCCGCCAGCAAGAGATCTTAGATGGGCTTGCGTTAGAAAGAGAAATTACCTCGAGTGCTAGTTGGGGAAACTTTGGATGGCAATTACTATGGAGGGTGAGGATGCAAACTTGACGGAAGAGAAAGACATTTTGCACTCTTCGCGGCTGGGTTCTTTTTCGCAAAAAGCGGCCGACTACACGAATTCGATTGATCTTGATCCCAAGCTGGTAGATTCTGTAATAGCGATTAACAAAGCTCACGCCATTATGCTATCCGAGAGAAAAATCATCAGCAAGGAAGTAGCTATCGAGATTTTGAGAGCTCTGGATGATCTTCCAAAAAATTTCGTCATGAAGCCAGATTTAGAGGACGTCCACATGAATGTGGAGGATCAGGTGATAACCAGAGCTGGAAAAGATGCGGGAGGCATGCTGAATCTCGCAAAGAGCCGGAATGATCAGGTCGCGACCGCGATCCGCATGGCTCTCCGGGACCAATTGATACTACTCGGCAAGTCTATAATCGAGCTGCAAAAATCGTTCCTCGCGCAGGCGAAAAAACACTCAGACTCCTTGATTCCAGGATACACTCACTTGCAGCGGGGTCAGCCGGTAACTCTAGGACATTATCTACTCGCTCACTTTGATTCGCTCGACCGGGATTTTTCCAGGCTGGTGGATTGCTATCTCCGGACGAATCTTTCACCGTTGGGTGCAGGCGCTCTCGCTTCCACGGGGTTTAATATCGATCGTGAGAGAACGGCAGAGCTTCTGGGTTTCGATTCGCTCGTGGAGAATTCTCTTGATGCCGTTTCATCTAGAGATTTTGCGACCGAAGCCATTTTTCTGTGTTCTCAGACGATGACAGACCTCAGCTCCCTCGCGGAAGAAATTATTCTTTGGACCACGACAGAGTTTTCTTTCGCAACAATTTCAGACGAGTTTGCGTCGACTTCGAGCATGATGCCGCAGAAGAAAAATGCGATCGTTCCGGAGATTATTAGAGCAATAACAAGCCAGGTGGTGGGAGACCTGACGGCTGCTTTGAGCCTCCTGAAAGCTCTTCCGCTCAGCTATAACTTAGATCTCCAGGAGCTGACTCGAAATCTGTGGAGTGCCATGGAGAAAACAATCACGTCCGTATCCATCTTGGCCCCTCTGATCGGAGATATGAGTTTCAATGCTGACATTATGAGCGAAGCAATTAGGAGAGACGAATTCGTCTTCTCAACTGAGCTCGCTGACTATCTTGTTTCGAAATTTCACGTACCCTTTAGAGAAGCCCACGGCAGAGTGGGAAAACTCGTCAGGGAACTTTCTTCGGCCCGAAAATCCGGAGGTGGGCAATTTTCGGATCTGAGCGCTGAAACATTGGTGAAGTATCTGGGAGTCGATATCTCGCCAGATGAGATCAAATCCATTGTGGATCCAAAAAGAGTACTCGAACGAAGAAAAGCTCTGGGCTCTCCCAATCCGAAACTCGTTCTTGAGGCAATCGCAAAGAGAATGAAAACAGTTGCAAAGCATGAAGAAACTATCGGTGCATTCGGGCAGAAAATTTCGGAATCAAACAAGAACCTCGTTTTGGCGGCTGACGCAATTGAAAAAACTGGAAAAAGTGTGAAAGGTTCTCGGAGGTGAAATTGTAGAAAAATGGAGGCAAAGTGTTTAGAGTGCGACGCAAAGGTCCGAGTAGAAGATGACGCGGTCATCGGCGAGATTATTACCTGTCAGGACTGCGGAGCTGATTATGAAGTAGCAGCTTTGAATAACGGAACGGTTACGATCAAAGCTGCGGAAAGCGTGAAAGAAGACTGGGGTGAATGATGAGTTTGGTTGCAAAATCCGTCGGGATTCTTTTCGACCGAGTTCGATGGGAAGAAAAAGAGCTGGGTCGCCAGCTCGAAATAAGGGGGATCCCCTTCGACATGATCGACGCAAAAACTCAGGTCCTTTCTCTGGACAGGTCCGAGTTCTCACAGGTACCCAAGAAGATGCTGATCAGGTGCGTGAGCTTCTATCGCGGTTTGAATGCTTCGACCGTGTACGAAGCTCACGAAATTGAAACGATCAATACTTGCCGCATTCTGGATGTGTGCGGGAACAAACTCAAAACGAGTCAGCTGCTTGCTGAGAATGACGTGCCCACGCCAAAGACGACGGTCGCGTTCTCCCCCGAAGCAGCAATGCGGGCGATAGAAGAAATTGGGTATCCATGCGTTATGAAACCAATCGTGGGCAGCTGGGGTCGGCAGGTGGTCCCGATCAGGGATCGCGAGACCGCTGAAGCTTTCGTGGAAATGCGCGAGCAGTTCAACGATTCTATGCAAACTATCTTCTACATCCAGGAGATGATCAAAAGACCGCCCAGAGACATTCGATGCGTTGTTGTGGGCGAGGAGATTGTGGCCTCTGTATACAGGTACTCTTCGCCCGAAAACTGGAAAACCAACGTTGCTCTCGGGGGACATTCTGAGCCCTGCAAGGTTACTCCTGAACTTGAGGAAACGGTGCTGAAAACGGTGGGAGTAATCGGTCGCGGGGTGCTGGGCATTGACCTCATGGAAAAATCGAGCTCCGAATTTGTAGTACATGAGGTCAACGGAACGGTCGAGTTCAAAGGAGCCCAAAGCGTCACATCTAATAGCATTGCGGGCAGGATCGCCGATTACCTGGTTTCAGATCGGAACAAGGCGGAAAAATAAGTCGTCAAGGTGTAGGGTTTCCTTTCTGTTTCAGCTGCCCACTGTAACAATTTACTGATTGGGAGAAATTTTTAATGTTTCAACGCACCTTCTTTACAATAATTTGTCATCGACGATCGTAAAAAGCGAGGCGGAATTCGCCGAACAAAAAATGGTCGGGAGAAATGTAAAGCCTCGCAAGGATCTCCAACTATTGAGAGGGCTCGGATCGTATACAGACGATCTGAAACTGCCTAACATGGTCTTCGCTGCGTTTCTTCGAAGCCCGTATGCTCATGCCAGAATAAAAAACATCGACGTAACCAAGGCTCTCGAACTTCCGGGCGTGGTCTACGTGCTTACCGGGCGGGAGACCGCGCGGCAGCTCGTGACCTGGATGGTAAAGCCGGGACTGCGTACCCCAGAGCGACTTTCTCTGGCGACCGACAAGGTCCGGTATGTCGGAGAGCCGATTGTTGCGGTGGCTGCAGTTTCAAGAGCTCTAGCAGAAGACGCAGTAGAATTAGTCGAAGTGGATTATGAACCGCTTTCAGTAGTGGTGGATGCGGAAAAATCACTCCAGTCAGGCGCACCGCTCTTGTACGAGGACTGGGGCGACAACATTATTTTTCACGACGAGATGAAGAGTCCAGGTACCGAAAAAGCGTTTGAAAAAGCAGATTTTGTTTTCAAGGAAAGACTCGTAAGTAACAGGTATTCTCCGACACCGATTGAAAATAGAGCGATTCTATCCAGCTTCGATAAGACCGAAGAGAAGCTGACAATTTTCGCTTCGACACAGTTCCCCCACGCGCTGCGCACGTTCCTGTCACAGACTCTGGATTTTCCTGAAAACAAGATCAGGGTCGTTGCCCCAAAAGTTGGTGGGGGTTTCGGGATAAAATCTGCAGTATTCCAGGATGAAGTATCCACAGTAATCCTTTCGATGAAACTTGGTCGCCCAGTAAAGTGGTACGAAGACCGAAAAGAACACCTGATGACCGCGGGCCACGAACGGCAGCAAGTGCACTACGTTGAATGCGCCGTGAAGAAAGACGGCACTCTGCTTGCAGTAAAAGACAAAGCTGTTGCAGATTTCGGCGTATCCGGAACTTTCTGGACCGAAGTGCAGCCCGCAATGTTGACAGTCGCTTCAATCCCCGGCCCCTACAGGCTGAAAAATTATGATTTCGATCTCTGGTGCGTCGTTACCAACAAGGCTCCCTGCGGCCCCCACCGCGGGTTCGGGCGGCCTGTCGCGGCGTACGTCATGGAAAGAATGATGGATATTATTGCAAAGAAACTGAATTTGTCTCCCGTTGAAATTCGTTTGAAAAACATGATCGACTCCGACGAGCTTCCCTGGACAACACCGATCGGCGTCGTATATGATTCGGGCAACTACAAAGAATTATTACAAAGAACCATGAAGCTCGCGGATTACGAAAAACTGCTCGCGGAGCAGAAGAAATCCAAACGAGAGGGGAAATTCGTCGGTCTGGGTCTCGCAACATACGTGGAGTACACGGCTCCCGCATCTTCCAGGTTGCAGGGAGTTCTCGGCTGGGCAGTGGGAGGTTGGGAATCATGCCGGCTGTCTGCAGATCCCTCCGGAAAAATAACTGCTCAGCTAGGGATGGCGGGACAGGGACAAGCTCACGAGACTGTTTTTGCTCAAGTGATCTCGGATGCGCTGGGAGTGAAATTTGACGACATTTTAGTCGAGGAAGGAGACACACAGCGAGCGCCTTATGGATTTGGAGCCTGGGCTAGCAGAGGTACAGTTACTTCTGGGGGCGCTTGCATCAAGGCATCGCGAAAGCTGAAAGACAAAGTACTGCTGATCGCTGCGCACATTCTGAAGGAAGCGCCGGAAGATCTCGTTATCCGGGATAGCAAGATCTTTTCCAAATTGCGCCCGGACCACGCGATCTCCTTCAAGGAAGTATGTGACACCGCCCTAAGATTCTCGTCCAAGCTGCCGGAAGGAATGGAACCCGGATTGGATGTCGTGTCGTTCTACGAGCCAGATGCACCGACCACTTGCAGTTATGCCACTCATTTGGTGCAGTTGCAAGTCGACCCTGAAACGGGACAGGTAAAGCTCCTGAAGTATTTCATTGTCGACGACAGTGGTATTTTGATCAATCCGCTGACCGCGCACGGGCAGGTGCATGGTGCGCTCGCACATGGGATCGGCGGCGCTATGCTTGAAGACCTGGTGTATGCAGAAGACGGGCAGCTGCTTTCGTCGACTTTCGTGGATTACCTGCTTCCCACAGCCGCGGACATTCCCGAGGTATTCGTGGATTCTATCGAGACTCCATCGTTGACTCTGGGAGGATTCAAGGGGCTCGGCGAAGGAGCTGCTATCCCCACAGCTGGAGCGATCGCCAATGCGATCGATGATGCGCTCTCATCCTTTGGAGTGAAATTCCTCGAGCTCCCTATCACGCCGGAAAAAATAAGATCGCTCATCGTACAGAGAAAGAGAAATTAGCGCTTTGTAAAAACCTGGGCCAGCAAGATTCCGGCGATAATAAGCACCATCCCGCAAATTTCGATGAGATTTACCGTCTCGCCTAAAATGAAATAACTCAGGATTATTGCCACCACGGGAAAGAGAAGTTGATTTATCGCGGACCGAGTTATGCCGATAAGCCTCATTCCCTTGTTGAAAATCAGGAAGGCGATACCAGAACAAGCTATTCCAATGTACCCAATGTAAAAAATACCCGAGAGCGAGGAATTGAAAAAGTAGCGACCCGAAGATGTGCAGAGCATCAAAACTAGAGTTACCGGAACTGCAAACAGAAAGGTGTTGAAAGTAATGTACTCAGGGCTTCTGTTTGAGCCCGATCTGGTTTTGGTAGAGACAAGATGCCTGGAAATTATCATGTAGCTCGCCCAGGAGAAAGCCGCGCCGATCGCCGTGATCGATCCAAGCAGAGGAGAACTGCCATTCAGACTTGCTCTCTCCCCGATCGCTACGATGAGGAAAGTGCCGAAAATTCCCAGAGCGACGCCGATCCAGGAAGCCAGCTTCATTTTTTCGTGGAGCAATAGTGCCGCCAGGACAACCGCAATCAGCGGATACAGGGCGACAAGAAAAGACGAAGTGTCGGGCTCTAGGTAGAGCACCGATAAGTTGAGAAGAGTCCAGAACCCAGAGGCTCCCAGTACAGACGAAAGGATGAGATATTTCAGATCTTCAACCTTGGGCCGCACGTCCTGCTTGAACAGGAGTACGTAAAGACAGAGTACGGCCGATCCCAGAAGTGCCCTGAATGCGGAAATTGTAAAAGAATCGTAGTAATGGAGGGACAGCTGGATCGCGGGATAGGCGCTTCCCCAAAGAACCGCGGATGAGATCGTCAAGATGAAACCTAGGTAGATTTCTTTAGGGCACTTTGTGGCTTCGCTTTTCTCAGGAGTCGGAGTTTTCGATTTGATCTGCTCTCCAATAATTCACGTAACCTAATGCTCCACAGAAGTGCCAAAGATCCGCAACATGTTATTAGAATCTGTTCGTGTGTTGTAATAAGACGTCTTTGTGATCACATGTATTCCTCTATTTTTTGTGGATTGAAAAACTGTTGGCAATCTTTCCAAAATGAGAGCGCACCTCTGAGGAATTTTTCCCAAAACCAGTGTCAGGCTTTATTAGCGAGAAAGTCCTAATTTACTTAGAGCGGCGCATGAACGACTTGGAACCCTTCTCTGACTCCTACGGGAGGGTTGCCCGAAAGCTGCGTCTCTCTGTAATTGACAAGTGTAATTTCCGATGCAATTTCTGCATGCCCGACGAACCCGAGTGGATTGCTAACGAAAAAGTCCTATCAGCTATTGAGATCCAAAGACTCGTGACTATTCTTTCCCAAATGGGAGTGGACCGTGTCAGGATTACCGGCGGTGAACCACTTTTACGAAAGGACGTTACTGAAGTGATCAACAGAATCTCCGAAGTCTCCGGAATCCACCGCCTAGGAATGACTACGAACGGGTACTACCTTGCTGAAAAAGCGAAAGCTCTGAAAGATGCAGGACTGTATTCTGTGACTGTGAGTCTCCACAGTTTGCAGGCAGCCAGGTTTTTCGGAGTCACCCGCAGAGACTCTCACTCCAAGGTCGTCGAAGGAATTAGAGCAGCCAAGGAAGCTCAATTTGAGAGCGTCAAGATCAACAGCGTGATCATTCGGGGATACAACGACGATGAAATTCTAGATTTTGCGGAAATGGCATACAGTGAAGGGTTCAACGTTCGGTTCATCGAATTCATGCCCTTCGACGGGAAAAAATTGTGGGATGAAAGCAAGGTGGTGACCGGGCAGGAAATCCTCAACAAAATCAGTTCGAAATACGAAATCCTTCCACTGGAAAGGGAAGCAGGGAGTACTTCCATGAACTACCGTTTTACTGACGGCGGGGGCGAATTCGGAATTATCACGTCAATCTCCAAACCTTTTTGCAGTGACTGTGATCGAATCAGAATGACCGCGGACGGAAAGTTCGTACCCTGCCTATTCAGTAATCAGGAATTTGAGGTAGCTCCGCTTCTGCGGGGTGGCGCGACAGATTCTGAGATTGCGGAATTCTTCAGAAAATCTCTGAAACTCAAAGCACCAGGCGTTGAACAGTTGCTGAAATACAACCATCACCTGGAACACGTCCGCCCCATGTATGTCACTGGCGGATAGCAGAGATATATTTCTCCGCATCCTCTCGTTATTCTCAATTGATCTTTCATTTCCGAACTTGGGATGCGTTTTCAAATTGAAGAGAACCGCCAGCAAAATCGCCTGCATTGTTTTAGGGGCGGGTTCCGGAATTCGTTATGGCGGAGCGAAGCAACTCGCAAAATTCCAAGGAAAGTTTCTTTTGCAAAACGCGCTGAATGCTGCGAATGCCTCTTCTGCAGATTACGTGTATTTAATCTTGGGAGACCACTCGGCGGAAATTCTAGAAAAAATCCAGACTGGAAGAGCTCAGGTAGTATTCAATCGCGATTACAAAACAGGAATCGCGAGTTCTATGAAGGCAGGGATTTCCAATCTGCCCGGAGATACAGCGGGTGCGATAATAATGGTCGCGGATCAGCCCCAGCTCAATGCAAAACATTTGGATTTACTGATCGACAAATTCCGGAATTCCGGTGAAAATCGCATTGCTGCATTGTCCCAAAACAGTGACCCCAGAAATCCTGTCCTTATCCCTCGGGAACTGTTTTCGGCTTTGAATCAACTCCAAGGAGATGCCGGAGCGCGGGAATTTGTCAAGAAAAGCGATCGATTGGTTCTCGTGGAAATTACGGATCCAAACGTGTTTTTGGATGTGGACACCAAGGAAGCTTTGTCGGATCTCGCAAACCAAAGTACGAAATAGCCCGGAATTTACAGAATGGGGAAAATGTCGAAATCATCCAATGCGATCGCTGTATCACACCGAAAGGATGCAGACGGGATCTGCAGTGCATCCTTGATCAGCTACATGGCCGGATCCAAAATCTTTCTGACCGATTACGGGGACATGGCAGATACCTTGTCTCAGGTGGGTGACGCCGACGACTATTATGTGTCTGACCTAGGGCTGAATCAGAATACTTTCAGCGGGTTTTTTGATCAGATAAAGCGGCTCTGTTCTTTGGGGCGGGTGCATTATTTCGATCACCATCCCATCAACAAAGATTTTGAGAAAAAGCTCCTCGAGGTCGGCGTGGATATTTCCCATTCTGTCGAGGAGTGTGCCTCAGTTCTCATTTACAGGAAGTACGAGCCCGCATTTCGAGATTCCCCGCAGATGAAAATAGCTGCTTGCTGCGGCGCGATCACGGACTACATGGACCTTCAGCCCTACGCGAAAAAATTGATCGCTTCTTTTGACAGGCAATTTCTACTTTACGAGGCAACGGTGCTGTCTTTCGCGATTTCCACCATCGGTAGGGGTTCAGCTGACAGTAACATGCAGCTTGTAAAGCTGGCGGAAGAGCTAGCGCGGGGAACTCTGCCCCACCAGATTCCCAGAGTCTCGGAGTACGCACAATCTTTCGCCGACCGGTCTGCTGAATTGATTTCCTCGGCAAAGAAGTACGGAAAGAAGGTGCACGAGAATTTCGCGTACTATCTCACGAAGGAATCTTCCACCGGAAACGTCGCGAACTTCCTCGTGGGTGCCTTTGATGTGCCAGTAGGAGTCGCTATCCGGGAGGAGGAACCGGGATTCTACGAGATTTCTCTCCGATCGATCGAACAGTCCAAACATGATCTCGGAAAAATCATGGGAAGGATTTCGGCGAAATTGAATACATCGGGAGGAGGCCATCCCCACGCGAGTGGTGCTCGAATTAAGCAGGAGCAGCTTGACATTTTTCTGGAACTGCTCGACACCGAGCTTTCCACTGCACCCCAATAGTTCTGGAAGCCTACTTCGTTAGATGTCCCAATCCCTGTTCGGTGGAAAAAAAGCAGCTCCCCAGCTGCTCGGTTTCGTGGTCGTAGCTTTGACCATGATCGAGATGTTCACTATTCCAAAGTCCTACTTTGCCCTGGGAAGCATAGTCTCCACGATCGCGATGGCCTGCAGTGCCTATCTGGTGTCGAGCGATTCGGCGTTGAAAACTAAGATTAGGTTTCCAAAGATCGGTGTGGGGATTGTCACTGCTCTAATTCTTTATTTCGTTTTTTATTTGGGAAATTACGGAATCAACACTCTGAATCTTCCTGGAATAAAGTCGGGAAATGAACAGGGGATCTACGGACTCTTTAGTAATGTTCCGATTCCTTTACTTATTCTCATCTTGGCGCTGGATGCGATCGGCTTTGAATATTATTTCCGCGGGAATCTGCAATCCCTTTTCGCAAAGAAAATCGGAATCGGGGCAGTGTTGCTTGTTGCCGTAATCGACGCGATAATCCACATCTCGACCCTCAACCCTCTTTTTCCGGCGACGGTAATTGTCGCAGATTCAGTCTGGGGTTTGAATTATTATTACACCAAAGATCTGTACTCCACGATTGTCAGCCATTTTCTCTGGGATTTGCTGATTTTTGTTTTTTTTCCGATCCACTAACTGCGCAAGGCCTATTTACCAGAATGAAAGGAGGGCAGGAGTGATGCCCGTCTTCATCCGTTTTCTTTCCTGAATTTCCCGGGTGCCTGATTTCAAGTGCAGAAGGAAAACAGTGTCGTAGTTCAGAATTATGGAACGGACTGCCGAAATTGCGAGCGTTATGCGAAACTCGGCGACGTATGCGTCGTCGAGCACGGGAAAAAATTTCTTTGGGAGTACTGCAGAGATTTTGATCCAAAGGTCGTTTTGCCTGATTACAACGACCTGATGAAAAGCGTGAGGAAAGATCAGGCGCTTGAAAGAAAGAAGCTGAAAGAAAAAAAGGAAAGAGAGAAGCGGAAAAAGCAAAAAGAAAGGATGGAGCGCGAAGAACTCAAACGAAAAAATCGAAGGGCTAGGCTGAGAAAACGCCGTGAAGCACTGAAGAAAAAAATGTCTGGGAAAAAGATCGAATCGGGAAGTATGAAGAAAGTTAGTGCCTCCACACCCGACTCTGCAGGCAAAAGGAAATCTCCTACAAAGAAAGCAGATGATTCAAAGGCCGAAATTACTCAACCCTCTTCATTCTTCGAAAATCCAGTAATCGAAGTCAAGAAAAAGAAGAGTCCAGAAATGAAGAAACCAGATAGCTAGGCTTCGAATACTCCGAGAACTGCGTCATCCGCGAGGGCTACAGCGTTCCCTGCTAAGGCCCGGATGTCTCTAATGATCAGAGAAGGAGCTTGGCAGAA
>JAPCJV010000130.1 GCA_027886785.1 Nitrososphaerota archaeon
ACTCCAGCACAAATTGCCGCGAACGAGTACCTCGATCCTGGACATGTGCAGAACATAGTAATTCAACTCAAGACCGACGACACTGCTAGGTACATAGATCTATCGACTGGTGCTGCGCAGGTGGCGACGATCTTGGATACTAACTGGCCAAAAATACTTGCGGCTCCAAACACATACGGTTATGCATCAGTACCCGCGAAGTCAATGCTGATAAACGGCGTCGCAATGAATACTCTTCGCTACCCGACCAATATCACTGCGGTAAGGAATGCAATTTACGATGTCATAAACTACTCTCAGATTAATCATGTGGCGTATGGGGGAAGCCTTCACCCATGGGTGGGACCTGAGTATCCAGTATGGACGCAATATTACAATCTTGGCAATGCGACTCCCTGGCCGACCGATGTGACAAAGGCAAAACAGATCATCCTTAGCGCGTGCGCTGCAAATTCAAATGCATGCCCGGCGAAATTTCCAATACTTGATTTCAGAATCCAAACTGGTTGTACATTCTGCTATAACACAGCTACAGTAATTGTGGCGAATCTTGCAGCGATTAACATCAGTGCAACGATCGAGGTCACTCCTATCTCGCAGTACGCTTGCGTACCCAATGGCGTTGCTGGGCCGTGCTCTTTCACAGCGGGTGTTCAAAACAGTGCGACCGAAGCCCAGCTCGCATGGCTTGGAGCTTTCACTTTCGCTCCAGGAGCGGATACGCCTGCGGATCCGTGGTTAGGTTGGGTTAATGGAGTGACGCCAGCGAACAATTGGGCTCTCTATTCAAACCCGGTGGTTCAAAAATGTGACACCGATTTCGTTGCTGGTGTGAGCAATGCCACTTTGTTGGCAGATTGCACGGCAGCTCAGGCACAGGTCAATCTCGACACACCGTACATTTGGATCGGTTCACTCGGACTGGTAGATGCCAGTGGCTCCCCAGCGTACAACAAGAACATAATCGCAAATGGCTTGCTCGATTCCGTCTACACTGGACAAAGCGACACATTCATACTGAATACGATCACATTTACTAACGGCCAGTAAACGAGATTCTGTCCAAAGCAGATTTTGGACAGAACGTCCATCTTTTTCTTTATTGTTCTATCTCGCTAATTTGCTGATTGCGAAATTTATTTCTTGATTCCGACAGATTGTTGCGTAACATCAGGCAGTTTTATCCACAAAATGACAAGCCACATAATGACCCTTCGAGATCTCTTTGAGTGGAGGATTAACCTGAGTGCAAATCCCTTCGGCATACGGACATCTGGGATTGAACCTGCACCCCGATGGAGGGTTAATCGCGCTAGGGACCTCTCCTTTGATCTCAATGTTAAGGAGATTCCGTTTCCAAGGATTTGGAATCGGAGCAGAATTGATCAGCGTAATTGTGTATGGGTGCCTGGGCTTTGACATAATTGCCTTCGTGGCTCCATACTCAACAAGATTCCCCGAATACATGACTGCCATCTGATCCGACAAATATTGAGAGACCGAGATATTGTGCGTGATCAGCATATACGAAAGGTTGTATTTTTTTTGTAACTCTAAAAGAAGACTCAAGATCTGCGCTTGAACGGACGCATCGAGTGCGCTTGTGGGCTCGTCCAGAATTACAAGCTTAGGTTGAGGGGCAATCGCTCTTGCAATAGCAACTCTTTGCCTTTGTCCACCGCTGAGTTGTTTAGGCGGACGATCGCCCTGTTCTTCGGTGAGCCCGACCGCACTCAAGCTAGTCTTAACTTGGGATCTGATTTGCTCATCGGTCCCGCCGATCAAACCGCGGAGCGGTTCAGCGACAGTGTCCTTAATCTTGACTCGCGGATCGAGAGAAGAATCGGGATCCTGGAAGACCATTTGGATGTCCCGATATAATTTCTTGGAGCCTACTTTGTTCTTTACAATGTCGATTCCATTGAATATGATTTGGCCTGAAGTGGGGGGAGTCAGAAGAGTGATAGCTCTAGCGAGGGTTGTTTTCCCGCATCCCGATTCACCAACGACGGCAACAGTTTTGCCCCTGGGTAAGGCTAGCGAGACCCCATCCACGGCTCTTACGAATTTCCTTGAAGCACGTGAAAATGGATTGAAGGTACCGCGTATCGGGAAATATTTCTTAATATCGCGTGTAACGAGAATGTCATCCCCGCTTTCAATAAATTCATTGGCCATAAAGAAAACACGATGCTTTGTGATTAGGTTTTGCTTCTACGAGCTTTGGCGGTCTCTTTTTGCAAACTTCCATAACATATGGACATCTGGGCGCAAACTTGCACCCAACTGGAAGATTCGTGAGGCTTGGAACCGAACCCGGAATGGGTTTCAAGGTAGTTTCATCTTTGGAGCCCATCGGAATACATGACAGAAGGCCCTTGGTGTAAGGATGCAAAGGATCTGAAAATAGATCATAAACGCTCGCGTCTTCAACGACGTCGCCCGCGTACATTACTATGACCCTGTCTGCGACTTGGCTTGCCACAGCGAGATCATGAGTGATCAAAAGAATACTCGTATTGACCTCAGTCATCAACTCTTTCATCAATTTGAGGACTTGAGCTTGGGTGGTCACGTCGAGAGCGGTTGTCGGCTCATCCGCGACGAGCAGGGCGGGCTTCTGAGATAACGCCATAGCGATCATGACTCTCTGTCGCATACCCCCTGATAGTTCGAATGGATATCTCTCCAGAACTTGTTCAGGATCCCCTATTCTCACAAGTTTGAGATAATCAATGATTTGCCTTTTCAATTCCTCAGGAATTCTTCGCCGAAATCTAGGAAGTCTTGAGATTTTCGGTGTATCTACTTTGTACGTCTTTTGCATAAAATCGCTTTGTGGAAGATCGGCGAGATGTTTTGCTTTTCTAAGATCGCGGATCATAATGGCCTCTGCGATCTGGTCGCCGACCCGAAAAACTGGGTTTAAGCTCGTCAATGGTTCTTGAAAAATCATTGCAATCTCCGTTCCTCTGTATTCTCTCATCTTGGTATTGTTGATCGCAAGTAGATCAACGTCTTTGTATTCAATGGCCCCACTTTCGACGATTGCTGGAGGACGCGAAAGGAGTCCAATGATAGAAAGTGCAAGCGTAGACTTGCCACAACCAGACTCGCCAACCACGGCGACTAACTGGTTATCCCCAATGCTCAAGTTGACATGATCAAGCGCGCGCAGACTCCCTGCTTCGGTTTTGTAAGCTATGGTCAGGTCCTTCACATCAACTAATTCTATGGTAATTCAGCCTGCCTCTAGCGCATCCCTAAGACCATCTCCAAAAACGCTATAGCTCACCACTAAGAGAGCAATTATTATGCCGGGGATCAGTGGGAGCCAGGGATAAACCAGAATGTAGTCGACGTTGAGAGATACCATGTTACCCAATTCTGGATGTGGTGGTAGAACTCCTATTCCAAAATAGCTAATGCCCGAATACACCAGAACTACGGTTCCTATATCCAAGGTAGCGTAGACAATCATCGTGAGAAAAATGTTCGGGATTACGTGGCTGAAAACAATCTTTGCTGTTCCATATCCAGCTAGCCTCGAAGCTTCGATAAAATTTTGATGTGATACCTTGAGCGCTTCTCCTCTCGCGAGTCTCGCGTAGGCTGGCCACCAGATAATCATTAGTGCTAAATTTATGTTTAGCAGTCCGTTTCCCAGCGCAACCGCAATCGCGATGGCTAAGATCAAAGCGGGAATGGCAAAGAAAACATCCGTAGCTCTCATAAGAGCCTCCTCGAGAAAACCCCCCCTGAACGCAGCAAAAGTACCGATTAGCGTTCCTACGATCAATGCCACGAAAATGACTGCAAAACTAATTTCGGCATCATTTGGTAATGCTGTTATCACCCTACTCAAAACGTCACGACCGAAATTATCTGTCCCTAGCAGATGAGCCCAAGTCGGTGGGCTGTCAAGCAGGCTAGATAGTTGAAGAGGATCATAAGGAGTAATACGATTACCAAGTGCAGTAGCTATTGTTTGAATTAAGGAAATACCGAGGAAAACAAGAACCATTGAACCTCCGACTAGTGCTCCCTTATTCTTTCGTATTAACCGAAGAAGCTCGCGAGGCCTCGACACAGCTTTGATGGTCTCGACTTTTTCAACTTCATCGACTGTCTGCAATCGACTGATTTACCCCAGCCTAATTTGCGGATCGACGATTGCGTAGAATATGTCGGCCGCCAAATTTGCTAACACAATGATAATTGCAAAAATTAGAGTGGCAGCAAGAATCCCGGGATAATCTTGGACCTGAAGCGCACTGACTAGGTACTGCCCCAGTCCGGGATAACCAAATATCGCCTCGACGAAAACTGTTCCAGTAATCAACCAAGTTACTATCAGGGACGAAAGAGTGACGACAGGTATCATGGCATTCCTCAACCCATGTTTGAAGAAAACAGTCCCCTCGTCCAAGCCCTTCGCCCGAGCGGTTCGAATATAGTTAGCATGCATCGTGTCTAACATTGAGCTACGAAGCACTCTTGTAACGACACCAAATGTTGTGAGCGCCAGAGCCAAGCTGGGAAGTATTACATGTTGCAACGAGCTGACAAAGTACGCAAAATTTCCCTCCAAGAGGCTGTCTAACATGGGGATCCCCGTGATAACACCGGGAGTATTGAGGCTAAGGTCGGCGGATCCTCCGTTAGGGAGTAGACGAAAGAAGTAGACGAACACAATTATCAAAATAAGCGCCATCAAGAAAGAGGGAGAGGAGTATCCGGCAAGGTAAAGTGTGCGTATTCCCTTGTCCGCTGCGCGATGATGATAAAGTGACGCTAGTACTCCAAGCAACACGCCAAGAACAATAGTAATGATGATTGCGAAAAACGCGATTTGAATTGTGTAGGGAAGAGTCGTCGCAACAACAGTCGACACCGGAGCGAATTGCCTAGAAGGGGATATACCTAGATTCCCATTAAGAAGTCCACCCAAATAGTAAAAGTATTGGACGTAAATTGGATCCTTAAGGTGAAAAAGACTGGTGTATTCTGCGACGAGACTTGGATTCCCGCATCCCAGCCTTCCCAACCAGGCACACACTGGATTGCCGCCCATTCCGTGAGAAAGTATGAAAGTGATTATTGAGACGCACAGAAGTACGAAAATCGCAAGGATTAATCTGCGACCAATGTATCTGAAAATATTCAAGAAGCTGGTTGCTAAGACCCGTAGCCCCTAGATCATATATAAGCGGTTCTCCAAATTTGATATTGAAAAAGAGTGGCTGCTGTCTGATAATCTAGAAATTCCATCTATAATTTTTCAATTCTTAGGCCTTCAGCCTGAGCGTCATAGGAGAAATGCAGAACCCCATTTTCGCGGTTTATCTCTTAACTATCATTGCGGAAATTCGTGAATTTGAATAATCGAAAAAATTCGCCCTAAACTTTGATGCTTATCTTGAATGCCTAAATGGCTCTCGACTAAGGCCAAATTGGGCAGAGTGACTCCGGCATGTTCAACACTGTCCGGTTCGCGAGTGGTCAATAGCCCGAAAAAGTTGTTCCAGCATGAAAAGATCATTCGGAATTTCCGTATCGAGCTTGAAGTTCTTTCGGGTCAGTTAAGTGCAAAACCAAAGAGCAACGAGTTAGTTGAGAATGTGCCACATGTCACGTATGTCAGAGTCTTTAGGGAACCGGTCTCGTAGAACAGGATAATAGGATTTCATCGCAACAGTTACTATCTTCATGTTACGAATTGCACTCTCGAAATCCAAAAAAGAAATACCGTAATCTTTCGGCCGGAACTGGAGGCCGAATGAATCCAGGTCGCCAATTATTTCCGACACATTGGCCCCATGAATGAAACCGCCTAAAACACAACCGGTCCCTAGAACTTCTCCATGAGAGAAGGTCTTTCCCGTCGCTTTCTCGAGGCTATAGAAGAATACGTGCTCGATCCCCTCCTGCGGCCAGGTCCTTCCTTTATCGATGTACGGCCATTGCAGAGAGTTCAATTTGATGTGCATTTGCACCA
>JAPCJV010000131.1 GCA_027886785.1 Nitrososphaerota archaeon
AACATCTTACATCCTCAACCAACTCCAAAACAAATTATTGACCTCTAACAACATTATCGACAACGCATCTGACCGAGAAAGCGTTTCCATTATTTCAAATGAGATTTCTGCCCTAAAGTCGGCGACAATCAAAATGTACCACGTACTTCGGGAGATCCTCTTCCTTTTGACATTTTCGGGGTCAGGCCGAGGAGTGACGAGTTATTCGACAAATTGGAGGATTTGGGAAGAGAGCGAAGACTCGTAACCTTTCACCGGAAGTGGCGAATCTGGCCGGGAATCGCTTCTGTTAAATCTCGGTGCATGGTTGGGGAAAAGCGAGTGCAGTCTAGAAAACAACGAATAAGTTGGACCCCAGGTAGCTGGATTACTTTCACCATAGTACCCAACGCACTAGATTAGTATAAACCTGACCTGGGGAGACTTTTTTTACGCCTCTGAATTTACCCGGCTGGCCCAGTCGATTCTCTTTTGTAATAGCTAATTCTAATCCTTACCGTTTTGGATGAAAAGGTGACTACCGGGAATCCTCTCGAATTATTTCATGAACTTGAGAGGATCTTTGAATCTGAGTTAGAAGTCCAGAAACATGCAGAGCCGGAATTGAAAGAAACGCCTCTGGATGGAGTAGCTAAGTTTGCTTGGGAAATAAGATCGGCTTCTTTCACAGATAAAACTACGCGACGAAGAGCTGAAGGTACGGGAGTGGCACTAGTAGCTTTGGCAGCGATCGTCTTTGTTATTATTTTGCTTTATTTCGGTCTGATTCTGAATTTTAATAACTTAATTTTGTTCGCAGGAGTAATAGCATTAGTGATCTTTACAGCATATTGCTTCGGATACGAGACAATTATTTTCCGTGGATCTTTGGTTCTTCAGATAAGAGGAGAAGCCTACGAAGCGAAAACGAAAAATTCACGGGAAGGAAGAGCATCAGTTTTGAGCCGAGCTCGTTTACGAACATTTCCTTATTATGATGACAACAGCTCGTCTGAAGAACTTCGTTCAGAGCTATCGGAAAAACAGCATGCTTTGGATGAATCAATTAGAAAGATTCTTCCAAGGTTCGAAGTGGAAAAAACAGAATTCCCCGGTACTAAGAGCTGATCATCTTTCTCAAATTTTGTTGTGTCGCCGAGTTCCTCGTTAGGTAACTGCCGGTGGCGGCTCCGCTTGCTACTCCATTATGTAAGAAAGGAAATAGGCCCGCTTTTGACGCACGAGATGGCTTGTTTGGCTAAGCTGCTGCGAACCTGGCGGATGACGCAGCTAAGATCAGTGCAAGAAGCGTAACAAGGACAATACGTTTCGTTCGTCCACGCATATGTTCATCACTCATGAAAATCCGGGGGTTTAGGCGCTGGCATGAATTTCATAACGATAACGCCGGTTTTTCTTTGTAACAAAGCTAACTAAATTTCATAAAAAAATAGTATAACATTCTTCTCAGACTCGAATGTGTACAGATTATCCGCTGATAGGCCGGAGTGGAGAAATATCAAAAATCCATAGGGTTCTCAAACAGACAACAACTGATCTTTATTGATTGATCAAGAAAAAAATCTGAAGAAAGAAGCAGGTATTTAGGGAACTAAATCCTGAAAAAATTGTATTGCTGAACTTGACTATCCTGCGGGTCGAAGCCGGTTTTTTCGCTTTCTTTTCCGCACTCGGGTTTTGTCTAATCTGTGTTCCCACTGAATTAATCGGTACGGCTTTGAAAATGAGTTTCGAAAATCAACTTATTGCAATGATGGGTCTGACAATCGGAACCTCAATTCTACTGCGTTTCCACACCCGCGACTTAGTCACTTGGGAAGTGAAGCGCCAAATGCAAATTATTCCCGGAGAGGATTGGAGACAATTCCAAGAGTCTATGAAGTAAATCCGCGTAATTTCAACAGAAAAAGATAACACGCACTTCAAGCATATCTTGCTCTATAAAATACGGGCTGGAAATGCATAATCTTTGAACGCGACCGGTCGACGTTGAAGACCGCTAATAGTTCAGAGAAGAGGAAGATTTAGTGGTCATCACTTCTCTGAAGCTTATGAGACGGAGAAGGTGAAAGGGTTTGACCAATAGATATGAAGGGTTGGTGCTTGAGCTTGAAGGTCATTGAATTAAGTTGTCAACGTCTTGTTTTGTTTAACATAGAGTTTCGCAACATTTCGCCCTCCCCTGTGATATGGATTGAATGCTGGTCCCAGGTGCACAACCATGTCTTTTCATTACCGTACGTAAAAGCTAATCCGCCTCCGTTCATCCTCGAATCCGCCACACCCTCCAGGAACGCTCGATGCGCATCAACGAAACTTACTTTGCGGCTCGCAGAAATTGACTTCAATAATTGCTCAATCCGTGCCATCGCCCACTCAACGAGGGGAGGGGGCTTTACACCACCGAGAACGCTGTCGCCTGCGACGTTAAGATAAGTTGGCGTGCGAGAGAATTCTTTTGCTAAGGATTCAGTAACAGATAGTTCCGCATTTTCCGGCGAGTAGACCGTTGACACCAGCCGCTCCCAGAGGTTCGGGTTTCTTATTGGGAGAACCAAACACAAAAACTCTGCCAGCTTTTGTGGATCCATTTTTGAGGAAGCTTCCAGATCTGCAAGTTTTTCTCGGGCAAGCGCCATGTATTGATCGAACTCGTTCTTAGGGCCTTGGATTTTTTTCCCTTGAGCTGGACTTATTGCTCCTTTGCGATTTGCCTTTAGAACATGCTTGCGTCGATCCCCCGGTCCGGGTACGGAACCAGCGTGCTCCCATTCCTCCAAGGGCACTTCCTGCCTAATGGCTGCACCCGAGTCTCTTGATTGGTCATTGTTATTCGTTGCGGGCATACCCTGCTTTTTTGGCTTCGAGTTTGCGGAAATTACGCGGAGCTGCTGGTAGCTCATGCCAGAGTGTTTATCGATAAACGTTAACCATCGTGAGTATGCGGCTTCATTTGCCGGGTCGGGCTCTCGGGAGAGCAGAAGTAGTGCGGCTGGAACAGAATAATGACCTTCCAGTACTTCCTTGTTCATGACGGGATGGTTGTATATTCTTACAAGATTTGTAACGGTAGTTCGGTCGAGATGTGCATCTTTCGCGACCTGCGCGACACTTTTGCCCGTAGAAGTCATGTATGAGGAGAGGTAGGCCGCCGTCTCCATAGGCGTCGGGTTCTCGCGAAGCAAATTCTCTTGAAGTACCATTTTGGGAATTTCCTCGTCAGTGGCCTCGACCACCCTGCACTCGATTGACTCGAGGCTCGCTCCTACCGCACCGCGGACTCTTCGGTTGCCAAAAATAATCTCAAAGTCCCCATTACTCCTCTTATTCAACATGGGTGGAGAGAGAATATTGTCCTTGATACTCTGGACAAAGCGCGGGTCGACGAAGGCCTCTCTCATTGGAAATCTAGACTCCTTAATTATTTCCACGGGTACATTTTGCAATCCTAGATCTTTCAAAGACGATTACTTTCCTCAAAGTCTGGAATTGGTGTAACTGGCCCTAATAACAGGACACCAAAACTGGGAACTTGAAGATTATTAGTTAGAGAAACAATTTTTTGGCTCGATCTTTTTTAGCTATCTCCTAAGAAGTTTGTCTAAACTAATAGGCAAGTAGATTCAAGCGTTCAGCGGGTCGATCAACACTGTGAACAATAAGGTTTTTCTTTTCGAATGGGAAATGTAACCATTATTCTAGTTAGAATATAACCAAGATAGTGGATGATCTTCGGAATCTAGTTTCTGTAAGAGAGACTCCTTTACCATCTAAAATTGTAACCCCGTTTGCGGAGTTCGAGCTCTAATTCTTGAGCTCTAGCTCTGACCCTCTTCGCAAAGGACAGTAGATCGGGATCGCTCAACGGTTTGAGGTCAGAAGGGACAAGCACTTTTTCCAGTGTGAGAGTAATCGGCACGGATTCCGGGCCAAGATATGATTCCAACCTAAGAGATCCCTCACCCAGCTTTCGTCGTTGCACGTACTCTGCCAGTGCCTCGCGGAAAATCGATGTTACCTGTTTATTCTCCCTTTTTGCAATTTCGAGTGCCGCATCCATTATAGGCCTATCCTTCGATCTGATATTGACCGGGACCGTAAAATGCGGCTGAACAACCATGTAATATGCCCCTCGGAACTTTCATTTCTCAGTTGGTGAATGTATTAACTCACTACAAGCATACGTCCCACGATGCAGAACCTTTACTTGTCCTTTGCATCTGCGATAATAATGGCGTCGCGCACTGTGTATTTCGCCGTCCACTCTTCTCGTTGCTCCTTTGCCCGTGCGAGCCCCTTCGAGGTTGCCCTCCAAATCCCCGCCTTACATTCGGCCCCTGGTGCAAAAATTTCTCCTTTTAATGTCAAATTTTCCCTCGCCCACCTTACAGTAGTGCTTACAATTTTTTTACGGGATCGCGAATACCGCGCCTCCCGGTCGTCATCCGTTAATTTTGGAAACCAAATCGAACTTGCTGCTTCTTGTACCACGGTTAGCGCCCGGATTCCCTTTTCCGGAGCCTTCAAGAGAACCGTCAGGATCGGGATCTCGCACGCAGCCGTGGCTGGGGACGTTGCCCTGATTCCGAGAATTTCCTTCTTCTTGTTTTTCTCCTTCGATTTCGCACATTGACTGGTTGAGTTAACCTCGTTACTCCTCCTACTTTTTTCGGTGAGTTGCACTTCCTTCATAGAATGAATTCAAGCGGCGAAGCATGAGGATCGCTTCGGATAAAATTTCTGGTCTGCTTTCGCAGACCTTCCAGCCTAGAGATGAAATAGTACTATCAAAAGTGCTGGAAAAAGAGGAAGGTCGCTAGTATCTGCTTAGGAATGTTCCACAAAAATCGGTCCAGAAATATCGGTTAGTTCATACGGGCGCAAGAAGTGTCCTGTAATTCTAGGATATGTTAGAATCTCCGGCCGAGCAGGCGACCAATTGGTGTAAATCCCTCCTTTTCTTGGGGCTTCCGATCTACTTCCGACTTAATCGAAGATTCCAATCGTGTAATGAAGCGGACTTGTCCACGATTTCTGCTAAGTCGTGCCCAAGAAAATGCGTGTCGTGGTTTCAAGCACGCACAGACTCACTACTAAGGCCTGGATTTTCTCGTTGCACTGGATTGGAATAAATGTATGTTGCAGCCAAGCTCGATCATATTCTGTACGCGAAAGGGAAGGGGTGACTCTTTCGTGAGCATTGTGTCATCGTTCCGATAAGGTGGTTGGGTCGGATGTCCTCAGAATTTGTATACAGTGTTGTAGGAGGCCCAGTGTCGAATTCACCGAATTTTTAGAGATTCGTTGAAAACCGGTGGCAAACGCCGCAAAAATAGTCGATCTTGATGGTGCCGGATACGACATTTAGGGCGTCAGGTCGGAGATCCTATCTGACCTCTCTTTCGAATGAAAACACCACCAAGTCCTGCGACTACCACAAGTATGACCGCCCCAATTACAACTAGCTGAAATTGTCCAAAGGGCAGATGTGCCTGTCCAGTTGTCGATGTTGACCCTGAAGTCGTGCAGACATCGCTACAGGAAAATTCGAGGACTCTGTTATTCCCACCGTCCGGCACCCACAAGTTACCGGATGAATCAAAACCTGGTTTGTTGATGCCCGAAAAGCCATTCTGTCCACCGGTCCACTCAGACGAGGTGAAATTTGACTGACCGATTTCCAACGACGCTTGTGTTATTGTCATGCCCATAGTGAATGGGGGCTTGAATTCTAGCAACCTGTTGTTGTAAGTGACCCACAGATTTCCCGCTGGATCGAAGGTGATGACCCATCCATACCCAAGACCAAATCCTGCTTGCGTAGTCGTTACGAAATCCTTCTGACCAATCACAAGAGACGAGTTCATCCCATTGCTAAATGGAGGTCTGAACTCCAGGATCCTATTGTTATTAGCATCAGCGATCCAGATGTCGTCGGATTGATCAATCGCGAGATCGCCAAAAGCTGAGTTCAGCCCACTCTGGGAC
>JAPCJV010000132.1 GCA_027886785.1 Nitrososphaerota archaeon
AGCTGCGGATTTTTCTCTGCACCCT
Source organism: Nitrososphaerota archaeon (assembly GCA_027886785.1). The sequence continues at coordinate 26 of JAPCJV010000132.1, forward strand.
GGAGATTTGACCCTGAAACGACAGAGATCTGCGACGCACCATTAAGGAGATCGATATAGCGTGAAGTACCATCCGGCGTATAATGGACTATAACAGAGTTAAAGTGGCCGGGGTCGATTATCGGATTCGCAGCAACCTCTGCAGATGAAAGGTTCTTGCCCCAGTAGTTTGGATTTTTCTGGTACTGGATGTATGCGTTTGTGACAACATTGGTCACCTCGTACGGACCAGTTCCAGGGAGCGCGAGCGTCTGGAACAAAGTATTTGGCGAAGTAACAGTCCCCGGTCCCCCGTGCGCAAGGAGGAACATCGGATCTGTTTGCATTGAAAAGTCCGAAAACGAATTCAAAAAGAAAGCGTATGGACCCATCAACCGGAATACAATGGTACTCGATCCATTCACGTACACTGGCCAGTTCGAATTCGACATCATCGAGACAAGTTGCGGGGACGGAGAGGCAAGTCCGCTCTGGTTGATCAAATTAAGCGTCGAAGAACCGAAGACAACCGAACTAAAATTAAACAAAGGAATATAGGACCAGAACGTCGTGGAGTTGCCCAGTTCATAATAATACAGGTAAAAGTTCGTCCAGACTACATAGGCGTTGAACGGGTCGCCGTTTGAGAATGTGACACCCTGCCTTAGGTGGAATGTGTACGTCTCAGCATTTGCGGACACTGTCCAGTTCGTCGCAAGGTCCGGAACGATCTGAAATATTCCCTGCCTTTGCTCGGCGTTTAAGTTGAAATTGACTAGTGTCTGATACACTGAACCTTCAGTCCAGACCGGGTAGTTTCCCCCCGGGTTTATCGTAGACACCCCCACATTTGGCCACGCAGAATCTTCCACGGTGAGCGTCTGATTTTGATTGGCAGCAGACGAGGTCGACAAGGTCGAGCTACTGGTTACCTGATTCGATGTGGTTGAAGAACTCGTTGAAGAAAATGATGTACTCAGAGACGAGGACGACGACGAATTGCTTGTCGAAGCAGGGCTGCTGCTTGTAAAAGAAGAGCTGGTGCTAATTGCGTTAGAAGTACTTTGAGACGAATTCGTCGATGTGCTTGAAGTTATCCCACGGCTCAAAACCAAAGCTGCGGCTCCGATGACCACTACGATTATTACAATGATCGCAATTATGACTCTCTGAATACCGCCGGTCTCGCTCATTTGTTTCTTCAACCGTGAGATACCTTGAACCCGCCTGAGTAAGTTCCCATATATTAAAATTCCATTGCGACGCAGGCGCAATACCAATGGTGCTATTTGCGCTTTTGTTTTCCCATACGGCACTAGTATCCGTCGTAGATAGTTGAGATCACAAGATTGGATCGAGCCGAATTAATTTTTTATCAAATAATTAGGCAACACACTGACTGCGCATCTTACATCATCGGCTCAGAGAAAACTGGAAAGTGTATTTTGATAGATCCGCCGATGGATACGGAGAGATTTGAAACCCTTTCTTTGAACATTCAGCGCTTACTTGGAAGTCAGCGTCCCTGAGAAGAGAGGTCCAGCACTTTGTATGATGTCTTGTCGAAAATTCAACCCCCTTGGTAACCGGGGAAGATGGTCGTTATACGCTGGAACTCGCCCTGAGAGCATACGAATCTGCTAAGCTCAGAAAAGAGCTTGATATGTAATACATGTTGAAGCGCACATTGAGCTAGACGTGCGATCTGCCGGGTGAGGGATGAAGTAAACCCAAGAATTAGGGAGAATTTGTACTAGAAAGTGCACTTGGCTCTCCACAAGATCTTAGGATCATTTTTCGAATGTCACGTCAAGGGTAATTTCACCGGAACGTTTCCCTCTTTGCGCGAAATCATCGCCGCAAGAGCTGCTTCATGAGTATTGACGGAGTTCTGCAGGTTTGCGTGTGATTCCTTGTCGTGCTGAATCGAAGAGATTAAGTGATCTATTTCTCCTTGAAAGGGGTGGGTGCCCACCGATGCCGAATTCGGCATGGTCCCAGGCATGGTGATCCAATCCTCTTGGTCCGCAAACTCGGTTGACCACAGCCTATTCCCCTTGCACGTTCCCTTGTCGCCATAAACTCCCCACACAAAGTCATAGGGCATTATGGCATCGAAGTTCGTTGAAACCTTTGCGAGGGTTCCGTTACCCAGTTTCATTATCATCACTTCCAATCCGTCATATTCCAGCGGAGGGACGAGGGTTCCTTCTATGCGGTGTCTACCCGTGTAGCGCACCACGTCGTGTTCAAACGGGGGCAAAAGTTGTCCCTTTCTATACCCGCCTGAATAAGAGACCACTTCGGTGATGTCTGCCGTCCCTCCTTGCTTGGTATCAGCGAGCCACCGCGCCATGTCTATCGCGTGGACTCCAGCAACCAAGAAGGGGCTAATCCCGGTCTCCTTGCTTCTCACCCATTCCCACCTAGCCTTCACCGGCTCCCACGCATGGGACTGATAATCAGTCTCTACGTAGAAGATCTTGCCGAGAAAACCCTGGGACATGAAATTTTTGAGCGTGCTGATAACGCTGTTCCATCGCAAAACAAAACCAACGACTGTCTTGACTCCACTTCGTGTAACAGCTTGTGACATGGCGTGCAATTCCTGCACGTTTAGGGCAACTGGCTTCTCGATCAGCATATGCTTGTGCGCCTCCGCTGCCGCGATTACTTCTTTCGCGTGAAACTGCTGGGGGGTGCAAATCGAAACTATGTCAATCGAATCATTTTCGAGCATCTTGCCATAGTCCGTGTAGATCTCGACATCCTCCAGATCGTAACTATTTGCGAGCTTCCTTGCGCTCTCCTCCCTCTTGCTCGAAATAGCGATTACGCGTGTTAGGGGGTTATTCAGGTAAGCTTTGAGATGCTGGGTTGCAACATCTCCAGCGCCGTGTATGGCTACACCGTAAGTCCGTTGATTCTTCAGCGTCTCTGATTCTACCCGATTCCAAGGGTTGTGTGAGTCATGCTGTCGGACGCGTAACAGTACTTATCATTGCCCTAACAAGAGGGGGAAATGGAGACAACAAGGAGAGAGAGAACGTTTACCCTTCCGTAATTTCTATTCTCTTCTTCTTCTTCATTCTGGAGGTATTTCTCGATAAACTAGAGAGAGGTCAATCCCCTTGGATTTCCTATATGACCAGATCACGCCGTAAAGTACCAAGAAAAAGACAATTGCCCCTCCCATAGCCTCCAGTGCCAACGGAGTGATCCCAAAGAACACGGGGTTTGAGATTTCTAAGTATTCGTACAATAATAAAAGTGCAACACTCGCTATTCCCAACAGCGTCACCGCAGGAACTCCGCCTATTCTCCTCTTGACAGGGCAAGATAGATCGTAGAGAGCTTTTCGGCGGAAGGGCATTACTGCTAGGGAAATCGAAGAGAAGATGAAAACGAGCATAGCGACCACGTTGATCGCGACTCCCCAGGTGTACAGAACTACCGCTGTCTGCGAATTTGTCAAAAGCAGCAGGAACACTATAGTGATCCCGGCACAAAGAAGGAGGGCCTTCACCGGCGTGTGTCTGCGGTCGCTGATGTCCGACAAACGCTCGGGAAAGAATCGGTCAAAGGAAAAAGCGAAGATCACCCGAGAAAAGATCACAAACGCCCATCCCGTAGCTGTCAGGTAACCAAACAGGAATGCCAAACTTATGAGAACAGATATAGCCGGATTTTGCGCGGCGATGTTGGCGTAGAGAGCAAAGAAAGAGGATACGGGGATCTTCCACAGAGAAGGTTGCAGATAGTTCAAGTAGTTTGCCGATGTGATAAGGTCTCCACCTACGACGTAGTATGCTGCCACAATCGCAAAGAGAGTTATCACGCCCCACATAAGAGCTGACCCAAAGATCCCCCACAGTTGAGTTTGCCTAACTCTCTTAATCTCTCCTCCCAGGTAGGTCGATTGCGTCGCCCAGTAGAAGGAAGCGAACATTAAGGAGGAAGCGATCAAGATCGAAGACAAGTTCGCATTGGGAGTAGTCAATCCATTGGATTGGGCTGTAGAAATTATGTTGGAAGAGTTGGTCCCAAACGTACTCGCGTAGTTGTCAAACAATTTGATATACTGTGAATGACTGACTGACAAGAACATAACGCTCCCCACGAGTATTCCGATGATCGCGATAGCATAGAGAATATTATTCAAACGAAAGAATGCCCTTAGTCCCCCAAAAATCAGGAGTGCGGTGAAGAATACCGTCGACCCAATCCCCGCAACAGTTAGGGCGGTCGGCGTGGTAACGGCACTTGCAAGATTGGTGTACCCCAGAGATCCCAAAAGTGGGCTCAATCCAGCTGTAACCCAGACCGAGGCGCCAAAGGTCGATGCAAGTATCAGCGGCACGAATAACCCCATAAGTCCGCCCGCAAGGACTCCGAGCGAAGGATGCAAGATTCTCGAGATGTAAATGTAGTCGCCTCCGCTTCTTGGCATTGTGACACACAGAATGTAGTAGGTCAAGTTTATGAAAACGGCAGTCAAGAGGCCGACCACGATCGATGCCCAGATTCCTGCACCCGAGGTCATGAGAGGGAGGAGCAGCAGACCCCCACTTATGATTGCAACACCCGTCACAGATTGCGCATTGAACTGAAGGATGTCAATTAGCCCGCCCTCTTTTACCAGGCCCGTTGCCTGCCTAACAAAAACTTCCTTCTTCTGGTTCCCCTCTGCCAAGTCTAAAATTCTCGATTTGGCTGATTACAGTGCCATTATTATTCCTTTTGAAAAACCACCCGAATAACTTCCTCCCGCCGTTCCACAGGCCATCAATACTATGATTATTTGGACTGTATTCTCGGCCAAAATTTATACAGATAGTCAGTTGTTTTCGGCCACATGCTCATCGACAAGAATTTTGAAGGCGTCATATGCGCGCTCATGACTCCGTTCAAGGCCGATGGTTCGCTCGACCTTGAGATGATGAAGAGACACGTGGAGATTCTTTCGAAATCTCGCTTGCGGGGCTTTTATCCGTGCGGCAGTTCTGGCGAGGCCCCCAAAATGACTCACGAAGAGAGGATGAAAGTTATCCGCGCCGTCGTGGATGGTGCCTCGCACAAGGTACCCGTTTTTGCGGGAGGCGGCGGGACAACCACCGAGGATTCGCTTAGGGCGGCCAAGGACTCCAAGGACGCGGGGGCAGATGCCGTGGTCTTACTTCCACCTTACTACTATCATCCTACTCAGGAGGCATTACTCGAACACTATTCCACGGTTGCGAAAAAGTCCGACCTTCCGATCTTCCTTTACAACGTCCCGAATCTCGCAGGCTACTCTCTCCACAACGACACGGTCACGACCCTTGTGAAGAATAACAGCAACATTGTGGGAATCAAGGACAGTTCAGGTGACATGATAAACTTCGGCAACTTGATAGCCGACCTCGATGGTAGAGCAGGGGTTTTTCAGGGCCTCGAGCCCCTCATTCTCCCCTCGCTCGTCATGGGCGCGAGCGGAGCCGCAGTCTCCGATGCAAACGTCGCACCTGATCTGACAGTTGGTATCGTGGATTCATTTAGGGCAAAAGAGTACGACATGGCTTTCAAAAATCAAAGAGACTTGACGAGGTTGGACAACGCTCTGGGTATCGCCGACTTTATCCTCCTCACAAAAGAAGCGCTGAGATTGATGGGTAGACCGTTCGGAGCCACTAGAAAGCCCAGTACTCCCGTTACGTCAGCTCAAACAGATCATATCAAGAAGACTCTTCTTGAACTAAAGTTGCTCTAGAGTAAATCTCCCGCCACCTCTGCCTTCGAAATCTGGTAGGAGATCGGAGAGTCAGATCTAGATACTCTGGATTTTTTGCAAGATCGCCTGAGCGGCGTTGTGACCGGGTGCCCCGGTTACCTCTCCCCCGGGGTGCGTGCCGGCCCCGCAAAGGTACAGGTTTGCTATTGGAGTTGCGTAGCGACTCCAACCAGGAATGGGTCTAGACGAAAAGGTCTGGCCAGGAATCA
>JAPCJV010000133.1 GCA_027886785.1 Nitrososphaerota archaeon
CGTCGGAAGGTAGGCTTCGATTTCTATGGGGCTGTCAACGTACTCGAATTCAACCAGGAAGATTTGCTTCCCGTCCATGAACTGCTTCACGTGATGCAATTCATGCACTACGTCTAGGTACAGGACGGCTTCGTCGGAGGTGCGCAGGTGATGGGCGCTTATGATCAAGTGGCCGTCCTCATCACTGACAGACATGTATCCGAATTTGGCTGAGTAAAACTCTACCTTCAAGTTCTTCAGAATCTCGTCCGTCTTTTCTCCGAAAAGCTCTCTCACTGCGGGAACCTTCTCAAATCCTGAGAAATAATCCGTGAAACGGTAGAGAGTGACTTTTGCCTCTCTGGTAATTTGGACTTCGGGTAATGTTGCGTTCGTCATGATAAGGTGAACCTGGCCGAATAGTTGTGGAATATCATTGCAGAATCGCTTGGAAGAGTGTTCTAGTTCAAAGATAGAACGAATTCATTGAGGTGACGATTGAAATCTGAAGGCCTTTCGAGCATGGGGAGGTGCGAGGAATCTCTCATGATCACGAGTTTTGACTTTGGGATGTTTTCTTTCATGTACACGGACCAAGTCAAAGGTGCCATCTTATCCTCTTCACCGGCAATAATCAAAATCGGAATAGAAATGGACTGCAGTTTTTGCCTTACATCGAAACTATTGCATGCCTCATAGTCTCCGGCTGCGACTCGGCTGTTACACTTTAGAATTTCATTTGTCACAAACCGGATCGTTTCGAGATTCGTCTTTGAAGAAAATTGTCTAGGACCCACGACAGATTTTACTGTCTCCTCGAAGCGAGATCTGAGTCCTTCTCTAATCGAGGGTAGAACTCCCAACTTTGCACCGGTACAAACCAAAACAGCTCCCTTCAGATTCCCCGGATGCTCAATGGAATTCAAGAGTGCGATAGCGCCGCCCATGGAATGTCCGACTAGTATCGCTTTTTCGGGACAGGTCTTTACTACGAATTCTGAGACGATATCGGAGTACGCCTTAATTTCAATTTCCCGGCTTAGCGGGGATGATTTCCCATGTCCAGGTAGATCAAGTGTAATAATTTTGAATCGGTCCGAAAGAATTTTTTGATGATTCCAGAAAGAGGAATTTTCACAAGCTCCATGCACGAATACTATTGATTTTCCAGATCCAACTTGGTCGTAAGCGACACTCGAGCCCTTTAACATCAGGAGGGGTGGTGCGTTCGACGTTATGCATTCACGTCCAAAATTATTTCCTTAAAGGGAAAACATCCAAATCGAAGCCTCAAAAAAATCCTGAGTGCTGGGTCCACGATCAGAGGTATAGACCTCAACGGGTATAAGTAATTCGAATCGGTATTAGAAAAAATACTGGAAATGGAAAACTGAAACAATAATATTTTATCCACCTCCCAAATCCCCAGTGGCGCCGGCCTAGTGCGATGCTAATAGCTATTTAGATTTCAATCTGAGAATGATATTCGCCGTAGGCAGACCTGAGGGCATTACTGACTTCGCCCGTTGTTGCCCCTTGCTTTACCGCATCGAGAATAAAGGGAACCAAGTTTTGTCTCCTTACCGTATCCTTAGAGGCCTGATCTTGTAATTTCGAAATGGCTTTTTCAAAGTTCAGCTTGCTTCTTTCCCTTTTGATCTTTTTCAATTGGCTTAACTGACGAGAAACGGATTTTGGAGAAATATTTTGTGGTCTAAAGGACTCGCTAGCGTCCATATCGAATTTGTTGACTCCGACGATCACTTTTTCCCCGGTGTCCACTGCTTTCTGAAATTCGTATGCACTCTTCTGAATTTCCCTTTGTACATATCCAGACTTTATCGCCTCCAAAGCCCCCCCGAGTCGCTGGATTTTTTCCAATTCTTCTAGTGCTCTAGATTCAATTTCAGAAGTAAGATTTTCCAGATAATAAGATCCACCAATTGGATCCGAAGTACCGATAACACCAGTTTCATCCGCAATGATTTGTTGCGTGCGTAGAGCTATGGTGGCTGCTTCCTCCGAGGGTAAACCAAGAGCTTCATCATAGGAATTTGTATGGAGGGACTGAGCACCCCCTAAAATCGCGGCGAGAGCTTGAGTTGACACTCTTACTACGTTGTTCAACGGTTGCTGTGCAGTGAGCGTCTCGCCACTCGTCTGCACGTGAAACTTCAATTTCATCGAGTCCTCATTTCTAGATCCAAACCGATTTTTGACAATATTCGCCCAGATTCGTCGCGCCGCCCTAAACTTCGCAATCTCTTCAAAGAAATCGTTCCGGCAGGCGAAGAAGAAGGACAATTGGCTGCAAAAGGAATCGATGGGAAGCTCTCGATTAATTGCACCGTTTACGTATTCAATCGCGTCGGCAAAAGTAAAGGAGAGCTCTTGGATGGCGTTTGCACCCGCCTCTCGAATATGGTATCCAGAAATGCTGATGGGATGCCACTTGGGCATTTCTTTCGCGCAAAACTCGATAATGTCTAACGATAGGCTCAGCGAATTCTCCGGAGGATAAATGTACGTGTTGCGCGCAGCGTATTCTTTCAAAATGTCGTTCTGAACCGTGCCCCTCAGTTCGGCTCTGGGAATGCCTCGAGATTCTGCAGCCGCAACATACATGGTAAGCATGGTCGAGGCTGTAGCGTTAATGGTCATGCTCGTACTCACTTGTCCCACGGGAATCCCGTCAAACAATTCCTTCATGTTGTCCAAAGTGCTGATTGCGACTCCAACCTTTCCGACCTCACCTTCAGCTCTTGAGCTGTCTGAATCAAGGCCAAGCTGAGTCGGCAAATCGAACGCGACGCTTAGACCGGTCTGCCCTCTACTCATGAGATACTTGAATCGCTTGTTGGTATCGTGGGCAGTTCCGAATCCGGTGTACTGGCGCATTGTCCATAGCCGCTTACGGTACATATCCGGGTAGATTCCGCGAGAGAAAGGAAACTCGCCTGGCGCGCCGAGCTCACTTTGCGTTGGGCGGGCGGTGCATACTAAATCAACTGGAATCCCCGAATCAGTTTCAATTCTCTTAAGATCAGGGTTCTTTTTTCCATCGTTTGATTTAGGCGTTAGGTTCATCCCCGATTTCGGTCAAAATTCGGCGCGTATTTTTTAAGTAGCTCATCCGCGGCGGAATCCGGATCAATGCTATACTCGAGTAATTTGTCGAGAAGAGTTTGAAATTCTTTGTCTCTCTGAAGTCGGAAAGTTATTTCCTTCCTGACTACCTCCGTGACATTTTCCATCAATTCGTCTGCCAGCCTTTTTCTCGATCTCAGGGTCTTGGAATCCCCAAGGGTTTCACGGTATTTCTTTAGCGCCCCTATCAGTTCTTCGATGCCAGCAGAGGTTTTTGCACTGATTTTGATAGCTATTTGGCGCCATCCAAATTCTTTGTTCGAAAGAATCGCACCTAGGTTGTAGACGACTTTGTCTGCCCCAGGGAGATCACTTTTGTTAATTGCAAAAATATCCCCAATTTCCATCAACCCAGCTTTCGCCGCCTGAATTTCATCTCCTAGTTCGGGCATCAAGACGACCACGGTTACATCGGCGATTCGCATAATGTCCACCTCGGTCTGTCCTATTCCTACTGTTTCGACAAAAATCATGTCAAAACTAGCGGCGTCAAGGATTCGTACGACGTTCCGAGTAACCCGCGATAGGCCACCTTCGGAACCCCGAGTTGCCATGCTTCTAATGTACACATCCTTGTCCAGAGAATGCTCCAACATCCGGACTCGATCTCCAAGGATCGCTCCTCCAGAAATGGGGCTGGTAGGATCCACCGCGACTACTGCAACCCGTTTTCCCTCGACTCGATACTTTTTCACTAGCTGATCCACAAGTGAGCTTTTTCCAGTCCCGGGAGGTCCCGTAATTCCTACTATGAATGCAGAACTAGTGTGAGGATAAAGCTCGCTCAAAAGTTTCCTGAAACCGGGGTCTCCATTTTCAACTAAGCTGATAGCTCGTGAGATCGCTTTTCGGTCCCCTCTGAGTACTCCCTCGCTCAGACTCTGCAATGATCTTGTATTATGATAGGGAGTTTATCAAGGTTCAAGAGTTATGAGTCTCTCAAAAATCCATTTAGGTAAAGTAAAACCCAGTGCGCACGTGCCTCCCGACATTGCCCAAGTCAAACCAGAAATCGGAATTGATGTGTTAGAAAAAATCGATATCCGGGTGGGAACGATCTTGTTGGTTGAGGAAGTTAGAAATTCCGAAAATTTGGTTCGACTGACTGTAGATTTCGGAAATCATACGAGAAAAATCCTTTCTGGAATGAAAAAGGAAAGAATCGACGTTCAGGAGATCTGTGGCAAACAGGCGTTATTTGTTGTCAACCTAAAACCTAGAAAAATTATGGGAGAGATCTCTGAAGGGCTGCTCTTTGACATTGGCTTTGCAGATGGGATAAACCCTGCACTGGCAGTCCCGGAAAGGATAGTACCTAACGGTGCGAAGGCCGGATAAAAAGATCTAAGAGTCGCGATTTTCGCGCTTCGTTTAATCACTTAAAGAACTGCTTCTAGGGACATATGACAGACTCGTTCCCGGAATAAGAAATATGAAAGGTAACATCAGCTATTTTGCCGGATTAGACATAGAGCGCAACGCGATGGTGAACGTAAGCGAATGGGATTCACTTTTTTCGGCAAAACAGATGGAGACCTTCCTGCCCATGCTCGATCTCCCTCGTCAAATCGTAGAACTGGGTGTGAGATTCGAAAGGCCTATTATTAATTTCAGTCATATTTGGGCAAAAGAAAAAGAGTAGTTCGCAAAAAATACTTCGATTAATCGTTTCCATCTCAATTTTCGATGCATAGAAATATGATTTAATTATTCAAATGTCATTCTTGATAAAAGCTGAAGGGATTTAGGATCAATTTGGGAAAGTGTGTAAATAGGTCGTGCTCTCGTGAATCGTCTTATGGAAACATGTGATTTCCACCTTGGCACAGAAACAACTTCAGGTCCACAAACACGTCAGTAGTAGCACGGAATATTACACGCCTTGCTTTACTTGCCAGAAACATCCGCACTACTTTCAACCTCCAATCACGCTTCATAGGGGAGATTTGTGTTTGATCTGCTTCAATATTCCGTTTCGTGTGAAGAACGAAGATTCAGAAAAGGATTTACCTCTCACGTAATTTCGCCAGTATCTTGCCCTTTTCGACCATTTCTCCCTCGCGAACTAGGATCTCTTCAACGATGCTGTTATTCGGAATCTTGATCTGAGCTTCCATTTTCATCGCTTCCAGAACTATGATCGTGTCTCCCTTGTTCAGTGAATCCCCGACCTGCGCATTGATTTTGATGATTTTCGCCGGAAAATTGGATCTAATCAATCCGCCCGTCGATTTCCCTGCCGAATGATCTTCTCCAGGGATTACCTTCTGCTTTATCCGCGCCTCAACTACTTTTCCGTTCGAGACGAATACTACCCGGGAGGGAATGCTCTCGAGGATTTTGACGAAATAGACTTTCTTGTCCAGATAAAGGACAGTACTCTCAGGATTTTGAATAAGGACCTCAATTTCGGATATTTTGTTTTCTCCTGCGACAGAATATTTTTTCGCGGTTCCTCCACCAACCGGATCAATCGTGACTGCCTTAGTTTTCGACGCAATGGCGATTTCATAATGCATCTACGAACCGCTCCTTGTTCTGTTTTGTCCAACTCGGGCGTGGAGTTTTCCCCTGTCCAACCAAAATTTTAGGCGACCTGCTCCGGGCAAACAAGAAGGCGGCCACTGCAAACTCTTCATCCGTTGGATCTTCAATGACCCTATGTCCTACTGTGCCGCTAGATTCGACAAAACCCGTATCGATATCTCCCTGAATGAATCGTTCAGTATTAAGAGCCGATTTGTGAAATGGGAGGGTTGTATCCACGCCATAAATTACAAACTCGTCAAGAGCCTCCAAAGTGCGTCTCCTTGCCTGTTCAAAATCTCTGCCCAGCA
>JAPCJV010000134.1 GCA_027886785.1 Nitrososphaerota archaeon
CACGGAGATTCCCCCAATGGAGGCCATTGCGGATTCAAAGCTTAACCGTGTCCTCGTACTCGGCTCAAAAAACATAATCCCCAGAATCCTCCCTTCGCCCAGCGCAACTTTTTCTTTGTACTTCATATCGACCAATTTGTCTGTAGTCGTAAACAGCAATTCCAGCTCCTCGCGGGCAAAATCCTTCAAGGACAGAATGTCGCGCCTGTAAAACGGGTTGGGCAAATTATTTTTTCATCTCGAAACTGGGAGGCTTCAGAAAAGGTCCAAAATGCCTTCAGCTCATTTCGTCTTAGAGCAAGAATATTTAGAGTATCGTCTTGCGGATTTCCCCTGCAAGGTACAAACGTTTAAAACAAATTTCCGGATCCTTTTGTAAATCCGGCCAGAAAATACCTTGAGCAAGAGTGTGTACTCGGGCACCAAATCGTTTGCGATTCGGGGATCCATCCTAACCTATCAGCAGCTCGACGAGCTAGCCGATTCTGATAGCCTCGACACCCTGATCTCTAAACTCAAAGGCACTCCCTACGGGGAATTTCTGGTGGATTTGCAAAAGCCCTACGACGCCGTGAAAATTGAGCTTGCGCTTCACAGAAGACTGGTAAAAGTCGCGAGGTCTATGATTACTGCGACCTCGAATTCCAAGGTTTTGCAGGCGTATTATTCCAAATTTCTTGTCAACAACCTGAAGACTATACTGAAAGGGATGGCGCTCGAAAAAAGTTACGAAGAAATATCGAGATTTGTGGATCTTTACGCCGAAGAGCTTGCGGGAACGAGGGACGTCATAGTCCGAGTGCTCGCGTCTCGAAGACTGGATGAAGCTGTTTCCACGCTTCGGTCTACGCAATTTGGAGAGGCGGCTGAAGCTGCCGTCAAGGCGTATACCGAATCTAAGAATTTTCAGGTAATTGACGTTTATCTTGATCGGGCTTATTACCGAACTCTTCTGAATGGTTTTCTGGCGGAGAGATCAGACAAAAGAGATCTGAGGGAACTCATCGCTGTAGATATCGACGCTTTTAATGTAACCTCGGTACTCCGGGCCAGAGAGTGGGGGCTATCGCCCAACGACGCGGAGCAGCTGATCATCGAGCCAGAATTCCGAGTTTCCAAAGAGATCCTCGTGGCGCTTGCGAGAGCCGAGACTCCTGCCGAATCTATTGCTCAACTCGACAGAACGCCGTACGCGGGTCTGGTGACCCAGCAAGATTCTTCCAACGCTGGCTGGATTTCGCTTTTGGAAGCTAAATTCGAAAAGCTGAAAATTAGGGCAGCCAGGCGAACTTTTACGTGGGATATTTTCAGCATCAGCGAGGCGCTGGGAATATTGAAACTGCTGGAATATGAAATTAGAGCACTTTCTGCGATCGCGTTTGGTATTGAAACAAAACTTCCCAGAACAGAGATTATGCAGAAAATCTCAAATTACATATCCGATTCCTAGAAATTAGAAGCTCTATCGAATCGGGCTTTCGTGCTGCATCTGCCCGATTTTCCATTCCAGAGCCTGCTTGAATTCTGCGTTATCGATCAGATTCAGATTCTTTCCGCACGTGGGACATTTGAAAAATGCCTCCATCGCTTCCTCGAAGGTCAATTTCTTACAGGTCGGAGTATCGCAGCTGTAGAATTCATGCTCCCGCTCGTAATCCAGTCTCTGCCTCAGGCGCTCTAACGCCTTCTTCTTCTGCGTCTCGATGAACCCGTCCACCTGATCTCTCTGTGCCTTCCATCGATAGACAAACCAACCGCGCTTTAGGTCCCGGACCCGGATTCCCGAGATCAGTGATCTTCCAAAAAGATCGTAGAGCGCCTTCCTGACGGAGTTAATCTTCAAACCGGTGGCACTCGCAATTTCCTCGTCAGTTGCATTCTCGTTATTCAAAAGAGCCCTTGCGACCTTCACGTAATCCTCCCCTCCCAGGAGGCTTGCTATTTTCACAAAGGAATCTTCGTACTCAATTTTCATCTGCAATTTCCACCTTTTTGCCCCTCGCACTCGGTTTAATTCTCAATCTTGCTCTCTCAAAGGTACTATAGAGCTCTCCTCCCATAAAAAGTCTATCAAGAAAAACCGCCAGAGCCGCCACTTCGCTGTGCGGTTGATTTCCAATGGACACGTTATAATTTACGGCGGAGTAAATCTGTGCTGGCACTTTTTCTGCCCCAATGACTAACAAAAGATTCTTTCTTGTGGCGGATTTTAGGGCTATTCTAATTTTTTTCAAAGAATCATCCAAAGGTTCGCCATACATCGTAAGATGCACAGACAGGCCCTCCCATTTTGAAACGAACTCTCTCCAGGACTTGACATAATTGACTTCAAAATTTCCGCCCCATCGATCCCGCACTCTTCCGATCGATTCGGTCGTATAATCGTCCGCCCCGGTCAGAACGAGCTTCCGTGCCCCGAAAGCTCTCGACACCAGCCCTATGTGAGTGCTTATTCTTTCATCCCGAACCAGCCTGTGCCCCAACCTAAGGACAGTTACGTCAATGTTCGGAACTGTCCGATCGGAAACCAATTAGTCCAGTTCAGCTGTGAACGCTAAGTGGAATCCGGGGAAAGTTCGTCTTCAATGGGAACGAAAAGCTGGATCTTCAGAAAGTGCTCTAACTTTCGAGCGAGGGCATCACTCGGTTTCATAGATCCATTTTCCAGGTGGCTGATTCCGGAGGGTTTTTCATTGATTTTCATCCCCAGTTCCTCCTGCGTCATTCCCAGCTTTTCTCTGGCAGCCCTGATGACTTTGTTATAGTCGCCCCGCAGAATCATTTCTTCATCCTGAAAATACGGGCCCGATGCCGAAGGAGGGGGAGGACTCGCTCTGGGTTTGGAAAAAGTTCTACCCAGAGGTGTAAAACCTGAAGAATTTCCGGCGGCTCTCATGGGTCTGCCGGTAGGCGGTTTTGCTACTCGTGCCGCAGTCCCGAGCTTGGAGCAATTATTGCAAACGCGAAACATCCCGCCATCAATATTGACAACCTGAACTTCGCCGCGTATGTTACTACCACACAGCTCACAATTCATTTCAACCCACCGCCCTATCTTAAAGCGATGTAAGGATTTATGTGCTTTGTCCACTGACACTTCCTGAAATCGTTTTAGAATTTGCTGGAAAACCGAAATTGAATTGAAAGCTGCCGAAAGAAAAAACGAATTTGCAAAATCAAAGTTCGCCATGAGCCTCGACTATATTTTCGGAAAGGGTACTTCCAGAAATTTAGATTTCGAGAATATTGATTTTCAGCACTCGAGGAGAACGGGCAGACTGAAATACGTTGCACTGAAATCATCTGAAAAAATATTATTTACTTTTCGGCCGAATGGAACGATTGCCCCAACTCTTCTGGGCGCAGAACTCTTGCTTTCGAAACGGAAAATTTCCAAGATTAATTCGCGTCCGCCGTGGATTGTGACTGTCCGTGATGGAGTCTCAGACTTTGTCTCGAAAGGTAAGACAGTGTTTTGTAAACACGTAGTTTCGTGCAGCACTCACCTCTTACCGGGGGAAGATGTAGCCGTTCTAAATGAAAGCGGAACGCTTCTGGCGATGGGGCGGTCCGTTCTTGCTGGTTCCGTAATGAAACAATTTAAGCGGGGAGCAGCTGTAAAAATTAGAGAGGGCTCTCACTAAATGCCTCAAATGAATTTTGATAATCGCCAGGCGCGCCGAATGATGGACAAAATGGGGGTCAGCATGGATCAGATCGAGGGCGTGGAAGAAGTCATAATCAGGACGGCGGACAAAGATTTGGTAATCAAAGACGCAAGCGTCTCCGAGGTGAAGATGAAGGGATCCGCAAGAATTTTTCAGGTAACAGGAGAAGATGTGGAAGAGAGAGCTCGCGAGAAACCAAAGTATAGCAAGGAAGATGTGATTCTAGTCGCCCAACAGGCGAACGTTTCGGAGGCCCGGGCGGAACAGGCTTTGAAAGATAACGACGGCGATCTGGCAACGGCGATCTTGAAATTGGCTTCGTAAAATCCCACGGTACTGCAAACTTTAAGACCGCTCCCCGCCCCGTTCGTGGATGTTCGTTTTAGTTCTTAGGAGAATTTTTGGGATTTTTCCTTTCAAAATGAATAATTTCAAGGCAGGTAAAGCAATGACAACACAGACTCCCGAAGAAAGTAGACCCGCACACTTTCCTGACAGTAACGCAGCCAAGATTCAGACTGCCATTTCCACACTTTCTGAAATGGAAAAGGGACTGGACGAACTGAACGATCAAGTTGCAGAAATGAAACGGAGACTGCTAAGTTTTGCTGAAAGTGAATCGGAGAAAGCAAAATCCTCTGTTATAGACGAGGCGAGCAGAGAGGCGCAGGAAGAGATGGAGAAGGTTCGGCGATCCGCTCAGATGGAAGCTGACTCCATTGTTGCCAAGGGAAGTTCAGAGTTGGAAGTCCTGAGGTCCAAGATTAGAGGAAAAGTTTCCGATGCTGTGGAAATCATCGTGAGCGCTGTTCAATCTTTCTAGGATGCGCCAGAAAGAAATTTCATCGTGAATCAGTTTGAGAGTCGTTGCAATCGGCAGTCGCGGGTTTGTTGCTGGATTTGAATTAGCTGGGATGGACGGAATCAGGGTCGAAAATTCTCAGGAAGCGTTGAAGGAAATCCGAGCAAATCTAAACAAAAGCGATGTTGCCTTAATTTTGGTGTCTGACGATGTTTCCGCACCGATTCATGATACGTTGACGGAGATTAGGACGAAGAGGCCCATGCCGTTGATTTACGAAATACCTGCGCCGGGAAGCAAGAAAGAGAGGGTCGAGTATCGAGCAATGTTGAAGTCCATATTGGGAGTGTAGGAGTCAAGTTTGAGATGAGCGGGATAGAATACACCGTAAGAAAAGTGAGCGATGAAGCTCTATCTGAAATGTTACGGAGCATTTCAGAATCAAAGTCTGCAGCGCTAGAAGTCGTTTCCAGGAAAATGAATGAGGCGCAAGCTGAAGTCGTGCGGATTGGAGAACAGCAAAAGCGGCAATCGGAGGCTCTCCGAAGGCAGATCACCGGGACCGCAGAAATGACTGCAAGAAATCGGACCCTTGAAATCATAGAAGACAATTTGAACGCCGCGTTTTCTCAAGCACTCCAGAAACTGGATTCGATGACGAGTGATCCCGGATACGAGGATCTCTTGAAATCGATGATCCTGGAGGGCATAGACGAGGTCGGAGGTAGCGAGTTTGTGGTCTCCTCTAACGCACGGGATCAGTCCCTGGTGCAGAAAGTGATTGTCGCAATATCCGGGCAAAAGCAGGTAAAGATCTCGCCCTCCTCGTCTCCGCTGACAAACACTATCGGAGGCGTTTCCATCGGGTCGGGGGATGGGTACGTGACCTTCGACAATACATACGAAGCTCGTCTAGAAAGGCTGAAGCCCGCTTTGCGAAAGCAGCTCGCGAAGTTGTTTGCGGAAGGGCCCTCGAACCCTTAGCTCGAGTAAAAAGATTTTTGAGATTAGCAAGTGGGTAAGATAGATTATGGCAGTAAAGGGGAAAGTAATCTGGATTAGCGGTCCAGCGGTCAAGGCCGATGGAATGGCCGCTTCCAAAATGTACGAAACCGTGGAGGTCGGGGAGGCGAAAATGGTTGGCGAGATTATTCGTCTCACTGGGGACGTGGCGTTTGTTCAGGTTTACGAATCTACCTCGGGGCTTCGTCCGGGAGAACCGGTCTTTGGAACGGGGCAGCCACTTTCGGTGTCCTTGGGCCCCGGGATGATGAGCAGCATTTATGATGGCCTGCAAAGGCCTCTTGATGTCATCGCCAAGAAATCTGGTTCCTTCATCGGGAAGGGTGTAACTGCCCCACAAATCCCCTTCGACCGGACTTGGGACTTTACACCCAGAGTGAAGGTTGGGGATGAAGTCTCTGGAGGAACCATCCTGGGGGTCGTTCCCGAAACTCAGCTAATTGAGCACCGGGTCCTTGCGCCGCC
>JAPCJV010000135.1 GCA_027886785.1 Nitrososphaerota archaeon
AAAAGTTTCCTTTCTTTGATCTTCCAAATTTCATAGGTAATCCGCATGATTCTGGCGTGGTGCCTGAGACAGAAGAACTCGCCCTGCTGAGCTCCATTGAAAATATCGGGAGATATGTGAGAAAGGAGCCGCTGAAGGGTCTCATGGATGGAAACGAGTATATTGGTCTGGGCGCCCTAATTAGCAAACAAAGGGAGAAGTACGCAAAATAGCTTTTCTGTCTCCAGAATTTTTTCGTATAAAGAGTCGGTACAGTCTAATTGAAAGATAAGAAATTGATCGAGCCCAAAGCGTTGTCCACTCTGATCAGCATGCTCGACGGGTACGCGGCGCTCTCCGTGGTGGATCCGACGAAGATCCAGAGAATCATCAAGAAAAATTCTGATGATACAGACCTCGCTTCTATTTGGAAAGAAGTTTCTCGGGATGTGGACGACATTGCTTCTCTGCCATCAGAATCCGAACAGGCAATGAAAAAGTCGAAGACGCTCGGCATCCTAAGACCGGTCATCATGTTTCTCGGATTGATTGTTTTTACGATCTATTTTGTTCTGCTTGGATCCGGCGTGATGCGAAATCTGGGTCAGTACGGAATTTACGTGTTCCTCGGTGGATTCATTGCCGCGTACTTTGTCGGTTTCATCGTGTATTACCTCTTGAATCGCCAATTGACTCGCGTTGTGAATACCTACTATGAGAGACACATGGGAGAGATTGCGAGACAAAGAAGGCACATCAAAATCGTAAATCAAAGATTGATTGACAAGCTCGCGATGACCGTGCGATCCCATGATTACAATCCTGATAGGTACAAGTTTTCATTATTTCACAACGATTATGCAAACATCAATGTGATCGCCGAGGACAAAAATCAAATTTACAGAGTGACGGTCAAAGGCAAATCTCTCAAAAAAGAGACAGATTGAGCCTCCCCCCCGAGTAATTTTAGGAAATTCTATTCAAATTGAATTTCTTGCCCAGTTTTGAGAGCTGTAAAATCTAACCAGTTTCTTAAATAGGTTTGACTCGAATCCGACGTGAAACCGGTTTGTCCGACAAAACGGGATTGCTTAGAATTTCTGATTATCCT
Organism: Nitrososphaerota archaeon; assembly: GCA_027886785.1. Next base: position 1,091 of record JAPCJV010000135.1, read on the forward strand.
CTGGAACCTGTTGTGACTTTCGATCCCTCCGACACGGTCTCTCGACTCATTGGTAATCTAAAAGAGACGAAATCGTACGAGGGATTTGTCGAAGAGAAAACTCGAACGAGCTCAGTTAGCATGCGGGACATTTTGGATGTGGATAATGTGGTAACTACAAAACTTTCGACGATTATGTCTCTCGTTCCGAGACTCAACATGGGAGATTCAGCTCTTTTCTCTGCCAAGTTAATGTTTGAACACAGAATCAGATCGCTTCCGGTTTACTCGAACGGAAAGATACAGGGCAAAATTTCCTCGATCGCCATAACCAAGTCCTTCGTGGAATCCACCGGCTCCCAACATTCTCTCAAGGAAATCATGACTCCCGATCCGATTTCAGTAGTACCGTCTGACGCCGCCGCAAAGGCGAGGAGCATCATGATGAGGAGAAAAATTGATCAGCTGCCGATTCTCGAGACAACAAAGCTTATCGGAGCAATCACCTCGGACGCGCTCGTGTTCAGCATGCTTCTCCCGGAGGTGGAGCGAGAAAACAAGGGAACGAACCGAAAAGGAAGGTTCACGAACACTGTTTCTAGCCTAGCGGGGGAAACCAAGACGACAGGTGACGTCAAAGAATCACTTTCGAAGGTTCTGCGAAACATGCTCAAAATGTCCACAAATTACTCACTCATTCTGGATGGGGGAGAGGTTAGGGGCATTGTAACTTTCAGAGACTTTTTGAAAATCGTTCCTTTCGGCGGTGCAAAGGAACCGATTCCCGTTACGATCATTGGTTTGCCGGAAAATCCGCTGGAAGCTGAATTAGTAAAGTCGAAGTTTACAGAGGCAGTTCAACAACTGAGGATGATGGATCCAACTGTAACTGATGTAAGAGCTGTCATAAAGAACAAGATGATAAATTCTCAGAGGATGCTCCATCAGGTTCATGTATTTGCAGACTCTACTGAATGGCACGAAAGTTACGAGGCCGAGGGGTACGATATTTCGAAAGTTTTTGCCGAGATAATTAGCTGGATAAAGCGGATTGCGTCGAGACACGATGTAAAACCCGACAGAATCAAGCGCAAAACTTCGAGACGGTATGGAGCCCCGGAAGAGCTTGTTGAAGAATGAAAAACTAAGCTATCAAACGATCTACAGACTTTCGAAAATCAGATTTTTGATCCAGTCACGAATCCGTCCTCGATCGCCGAAACTATTTTTCCACCGGCGATTCGGCAGTCTCCGATCTCATATACCTCCTTGTGAAGCTCCCTTGCGATACTGACCAGCGAATTATTCTGCTTTCGCCCAGTGAAAAAAACTACTTCATCTACCTCGATGCTAGTTTCTTCACCGGTGGGAATATCGTACACAACTACTCTCTTTTCAGTGTCCACTTCTATCCTCCTTACCCAAGAATAAGTCATGCAGCGAACCTGATTCTGCTTTAAACTCCGCACGGTGAAAATCAAAGAGTTGTAGTCGTTCATTTCTGGAGCGATCTCAGTCTGCGGAGTTACGAACGTAATTTCGGATGCGCCATTCCTAGCCAGCATTTGACATGCGCCGGGTCCTTGGAGATACGGAGTGCTGTCAGCAACGAGGAATTTCCTCCCTGCCATTTGGACTTGCCTCGTCAAAACTTCATCTATTGAGCGACTGTTTGCTTCTTTCCATCCCGGAACTTCTTGGAAGGAAAGCATCTGTATTCCGGTTCTGATAGGAGTTGAACCTGTAGCTATGATCACCGCATCCGGTTTTTCTTCTTCCTCTATGAGAAATCTGAGCACCTCTTCTGATTCTGGGACCTCTTTGTTGAATTCGATCCTTACCCTCAGAGTCTTCAGCTGGGCTTCCAACCAGGTGACAATTGAGCTAATGTCGGATCTTCCGGGGACGAGTTTTCCAATGTTCACCTGCCCTCCAGCCTTGGTTTCTTTTTCGTAAACGACCACATCGTGTCCTCTCATGGCGGCGACGCGCGCTGCCTCGAGACCAGCAGGCCCCGCCCCGATCACCAGTACTTTCTTTTTCACTTGGGCGCGACCTAACTTGGTTTCATTTCTTTCCAGTTCTCTGCCAACGGCAGCATTAACAGAACACCTCATCGGGAAATCGTGGGCTGCAGATCTTCCCCAGCATCCCTCCAAAGTTCCAATACAGGCCCGGACATCTTCGATTTTCCCTTCCAGGACTTTCTTGGGAAGGTACGGATCGGCGATGAGGGCTCTAGTCATTCCGACGAAATCTGCCTGTCCCTTTTCAAGAATCGTTTCGGCAATTAGGGCGTCAGTTATTCTTCCCGCGAGCCCAATCTTTGTCTTCTTCACCGCGGCCTTAATCGGTTCAGAAAGGTACGTCCCGTACCCGGGCGGTTCGTAAAGGGGTTCGGTCTGCAGGGCGTTCTGATCTAACACTTCGTAGTTATACATCGACCCCCGATCCACGTTGATAAAATCCAGCCGCCCGTCGAGAGCCATCGCGATTTTCGCCGCGTAGTCCGGGGTTACGCCTCCCTCAATCTTTTCATCGGCGCAAAGCCTCATACCGAGAGCAAGAGAGTCCCCAATGGTACCTTTCAGAATTTCGATCAGCTCGAAAAGAAACCGGAGGCGGTTTTCGAAACTCCCGCCGTACTGATCATTTCGCCGGTTCATTAAGGGAGAGTAAAAGTGCTCAATCATAGCCCCGTGAGAACCGTGGAGATCCACCCCGTCAAATTCTCCCTCCCTGACGTACCGCGCGGCTACGGCAAATCCTTCCTGGATTTCGTGGATATCAGCGATGGTGAGCTCGTTGAGATTCAATCCTGTTTCGAAGGGGACGCTGGAGACCGGCCCAAAGAGAAAAGTCCACGCAGCGACCTCCATGAAGATTTTCGCATCGTACTCGTGGACCACGTTTGCCAGTTTCTTTAGCCCCGGTACGATCTCGGGCTTATTCACCATGGGCCAGGTTTTTTTGTTGTCATATTCCCACTCCGGATAAAGAATTCCGGTCGGCGCTTTGATGTAAATCTGGGAAACTTCAAGGAGTCCTGCTCCACCGCGGGCCCTCTCTCGATAGTATTCGAGTAGTGTGTCCGTGGGAAGACCATCTCGAAAAAAATGATTCGAGTGGGGCGGGAGCTGAATCCGGTTCTTTATTCGGACTGGGCCGAGCTCAATGGGAGAAAAAAGCTTCTCGAACATTTTCCAATTCATTGCAATTTTACAACAGTTAAAAAGTAGGGCGTTAGCTGCGCCGGATTCACCCCCCGAATTTCCTCACATTTCTATTCAAAATCTTCTTATTTACCCCAATGCCTCGCACCATCAAGGAATGTCTTCAGAAAGATCCTTGACCGATATTCAGGATAATCCTCTCCTAATTCACAAACTCCTTTCGCAGACGATTCATCGACGCTCTCCGACCCAGGTCGTCTACGGCAAGACCAGAGAAACATGGGGTGAATTGTTTGAAAGAGCTATGCAGCTTGCCTCAGGGCTCAAAAATCTCGGCGTGAAAAAAGGATCCAAGGTCGCAGTCATAGATTATGACACGCACAATTATCTCGAAGCCTACTATGCAATTCCCTCAATAGAAGCGGTACTTCACACCGTCAATATTCGTCTTCCTCCCGAGCAAATCGCGTACACCATTTCTCACGCGGAGGATGAGGCAGTACTCGTGAGGGACGACTTTCTGCCGCTGCTAGTGAAAGCATTGCCTGGTTTGAAGAGGTTGAAGCAGGTAATTGTGATGAGCGAATCCGGCAATTTTCCAGAGGGTGCGCCACTTGGTTCCATCTTTTTGGACGACCTCTTGAAGAGTTCAGATCCACAATTCCGTCCCGGTGAATTCGATGAAAATACGCCCGCGACGATCTTTTACACCTCCGGGACTACTGGTGCTCCAAAAGGAGTGTGGTTCACGCATCGTCAGCTCGTGCTTCATACTTTGTCTGTCGCTACGGCGCTTAGCTCCTCGGAAAGTCCCGTGAGGCTGGAATCTAGAGATGTTATCTTGCCACTGGTTCCTATGTTTCACGTGCATGGTTGGGGGTTCCCCTACATAACCGGTCTTTTAGGGCAGAAATATATTCTCGTAGGGAAATACGATCCCGAGAGAATCCTGAAATTAATTTCGGAAGAAAAAGCGACCTGGTCACATATGGTACCCACTATTTTGAACATGGTACTCCACCATCCATCGGTAGATTCGCATCGCGAAGGGCTCAAGCACTGGAAGGTCGTCATTGGAGGTTCCGCTTTACCCTCGGAGCTTGCGCGAAAAGCGATGAGCTTCGGAATAAGAGTAATGACCGGATACGGGCTGAGTGAGACAGCTCCAATACTCACGCTCGGAGTGCCAACGTACGAAGAATACGATTTGCCTCCGAGTGAAATGCTGGAAAGCGCCTTGTTGAAAGCAGGTCTGCCGGTGCCGCTCGTGGATCTCCGAGTGGTCGACGACGGAATGAAAGACGTGAAGAGGGACGGGAAGCAGGTGGGTGAATTAATCGTGAGGAGTCCGTGGACTACGAAAGAGTACTACAAGGATGCCGAATTAACTTCTGAGCTTTGGAAAGGAGGGTGGCTACACACGAAAGACCTTGCCACGGTTGATGGGAGGGGGCACATCAAAATTGTGGACAGAGCCAAAGACGCGGTCAAGAGCGGAGGAGAGTGGATTTCTACGATCCAGCTGGAGGACATTTTGCTGCATCATCCTGCTTTGCTGGAAGCCGCAGTGATTGCTGTCCGGCACGAAGAATGGGGCGAGAGACCCGTTGCAGTCGTTACGAAAAAAGCTGGAACCAGCGTCAGCGAAGATCAGCTAAAGGAGCATTTTCAAGAATACGTGCGGGAGGGAAAGATTGCAAAGTTCTGGAT
>JAPCJV010000136.1 GCA_027886785.1 Nitrososphaerota archaeon
GCGCCACACCAGCCCATGCGAGTAGCTTGCGTGGATACCGGGAGGGCCCGGTCTGCTGAGCGTCTTTGGAGTAATTTGGATGCGGTCTTTTAGCATCGTTACACTCTTCTCCCAATTTACTTCACGAGAATCGATAGAATATAAAAACTTGGAGAAATTGCCGGCTCGAGATTCTAGGATTATTCAAAATTCAAAAACTCGCAGGGGAAGAGATTGTATTATGAACGACGTTGGGGCAAAATAATCCCGAGCTCACGGAAAAAGATTAATCGCCTAAGAAAGGAAAACCCACCAAAGTATCCGTTAGCGTCGACTCCTTCATTTGAAAAGGTCCTCACGGATTTCCAATCCCTTATTTACCAATTTGGGCTCGCGTTGAATTGAATTGAGCAGCACCTCGCAGGAGCACAATCTTCTGTTCAGAGAGAAAACGCTCATTGGAGTTCCCCTCCAGAAGGTTGATTCTATCCTAAAGGTGACTGGCAAAGCGCTGTACACCAAGGATGTCAGAATACCTGACATGTTGCATGCGAGGATCAAAAGATGCCCATATCCACACGCTCGGATCCTCAGCATTGATACCTCGAAGGCAGAACAAATCCCTGGCGTGAGAGCCATAGTCACGGGAAAAGATTTCCCCGTACAGCAAAATGAAGATACTCCAGCTCTCGCATTTAGCGAAGTTCTCTACGCAAATCAATCCGTTGTTGCCCTCGCGGCCGACAACCGGCGCATTGCTGAACTTGCTCTAGAATCGATCGAGGTCAATTATGAACCGCTTCCTTGGGTAACCGATCCGGAAATAGCGATGACGCCCGGTAAGACGCCCACCAAAATAATTCACCCATCCGAGACCTGGTACGAAGATCCAAACGTGGGAAGGCACATCAAAGTCCGGAAGGGGGATGCTGCTGCGTCTTTCAAAAAATGTGATCGCGTGATCGAGGAAAGGTACACGACGGGAATGGTATCCCACTTTCAATTGGAGCCGGTCACTTTTGTCGCGCAGCCTGATCCCGATGGTGGAGTCTCGGTCTGGGCCACAAGTTCCGGACCTCACAAAACGCAATACGAACTCTCAAGATACTTGGGCATGGAAGCGGACAAGATTCGCGCAAAAGTTCCGTTTTTGGGCGGGTGGTTTGGCAGCAAGGAAGAATGCCATGTAGCCGCACTTTGTGCGAAGCTAGCTCTAAAAGCTGACCGCCCCGTGAAACTAGAATTGTCGAGAGAGGAGATGCTCACTGCAACGGGGCAACGACATCCATCTGTAATATCAGTAAAAGACGGCATCAATGAGGACCGGAAGATAGTCGCAAGACAAATTAGGGCAATATTCAACGGTGGAGCGTACAGCTCTCTTGGAAATAACGTCGTCATTAACGCGGTTTTGGGAGCGGTTAGCGTGTATGACATCCCGAATTTTCATATGGATTGCTTCAGGGTTTACACCAATGAACAGCCCGGAACACCGATGAGGGGACCAATTGGTTTCCAGATCGCGTGGGCGATCGAATGTCAGATGGAAAGAATTGCGAATGAATTGGGGATGGATTCGATTGAATTTAGGCTGAAGAACGCGTTGAAAGAGGGCTCGGAAAATGCCATCGGCGAACTCATGGAGAGTATAAGCCACGACAAGGTCCTCGCCGAGGTCTCAAGCGCTATGAAACTAACCGGCCACGGAAAACCTCGCATCTCAAAAGACTCTCTTCGAGAAAACAAGTGGGTCAAGGGGAGGGGCGTTGCTCTTTCTGCAAAGTGGGCCCCCGGAGGATCTCCTCATCAGGCGATGGTACGAGTAAAAGACAGCGGGAAGGTGGAAGTGTGGGTGGATGTCGTGGAAAATGGTCAGGGAATCTACACTGGAATCACCCAGATAGTGGCGAGTGATTTTGGTATTCCAGCCGTGGATGTTCTGTTCATGCCGCTTGTTTTCGGTTCTGATTCATCGACGTCAGGACTTTCGGGCGGAGCTTCTGCGAGCAGGCAGCTTGTCAACCTGGGGAACGCGGTCCTTGAAGCGTGCTCCAATGCCAAGAAGCTCCTCGCAGAGCAAGCATCCAAAAGACTAGGCGTCCCCTCGCATGATCTGGACGTAAGAGGTGGACAGGTTTTTTCGAAATCCGATTCACGAAAATCTCTCAAGATTTCTGACTTATTCCTGCGCGCCCCAATTGTGGGATACCGGACTGTAGCTCCCTTCACGGAAGGGATCGAATTCGTTGGCTATGGGACTTACTATTTTAGGCAAGGTAAACTGGATCCCGAAACAGGGCAGACCATTGGCGGTCGAATTTCACCATTTTATATGAGCACAGCCCAAGTAGCTGAAGTTTCAGTCAACTCGGAGACCGGACAAGTCCGGGTCGAAAAAATAGTAGCAGCGGCTGATGTAGGGGTTGCGATAAACCCGGAGCTCGCGAAAGGGCAAATTGTCGGTAGCGTGTGCATGGCAATGGGAGCTGCTACGAGCGAAGAGCTCGTCTTCAGGGATGGAAAAATTATCAACGCAAATCTTGCAGATTATGAGATACCATCCATTTTGGATGTTCCGCTAATTATTCCGATATTGGTCGAGAACCCCTTTCAAAACGGACCTTTCGGAGCAAAGAGCGCGGGCGAACCTTCAATGTTTCCCACGGCACCCGCGATCAGAAATGCAATCCACGATGCAGTAGGAATCTGGGTTAACGACTTGCCAATTACTTCTGAACGAGTATTGGAAGCCATACAAAAACTCCCGAATAACTGAAGCAGGAATTAGAGATGGTCTTCGATCCCTCAGATGTATTGCGTCCGAGTAGCTTTCAGGACGCAGTTGAGTTGCTGGACTCGCCTGATTCAAGAATTGTCGCTGGAAATACTAACCTATATTCGCTAGCAAAAAAGGGCGGGCTTGATAACATCAAAAAACTGGTAGACATTTCAAAGTTAGGCATAAGTTACGTAAGGGAAGAACCGCAAGAGCGAGATAGCGAAGCTGAACCACGAACATCAGAAAAAAAGACAATTCTAGTAGGCGCAGGAACAACATTCCAAGAGTTAGCTTCTTCCCCTTTGATAAGTGGGAGCCCAGAGTTTGCGGGATTGAAAGAGGCTCTTAACCTGAGTCCTCCACAAATTAGAAACGTAGCAACGATCGGTGGATCGATATGCAGCGCAGTGTCTTATTATGACGCCCCGGTAATACTTCTGGCACTCGGCACGACTCTAAAATTCTTTTCAAAGAATGAGGGCGAACGCCTTGTCGCGATCGAGTCTTTTTTTCAGGACCCTGTGCGGTATGAGAAAGATCTCCTACTCGAGTACCAATTTGCGTCGTCGCCCAATTCAGCATCATCTTTTGTCAAACTCTGCAGGAGAATGTCCGGGTACGGAGTTCTAATGACCGCGGCCAAAATAAGGCTTGATCACACTTCGAGAAAAATAGACAATATTCGCCTTGCAATCGGGGCGATGACCGAAATTCCGCAGCGTTTGAACCACGTTGAAGAAAAGTTGCAGCACAAGGAACCCACCATCGAAACAGTCACAGAAATGTGCGAAAAAAGTGCTGATAGCGTACGTGACCTCATTCCCTCAGTGCACGCCTCTGTAGCGTACAAAAAGCAGGTGCTTCCAAGTTTGTTGAGGGATTCGATCATGTCTGCGGTTGAACGTGTGCAGGAGAGATAGAGGATTTTGTTGAACGAAGCAAAGATCAGAGTCAGATTTGCCCTAAACGGTGAGTCAAGAAATATCGAATGCTTGCTCCCTGACACGCTTTGTGATACCCTACGCGACAGTCTTGGTGCAATGTCGGTGAAGCAGGGGTGCGATTTCGGAGGCTGCGGAGTATGTTCGGTGTTGCTAGATGGAAAACCGGTCTATTCCTGCCTGATGCCGACGTGGAAAGTCGAGGGTTCGAAAATTGAAACGCTGGAAGGACTGAGAGCAAAGGAATTTGTGAATATCGACGCGATCCAGCAGGCCTTTGCAACAAACTACGCTCAACAGTGTGGTTATTGCACTCCGGCGATGATTCTAAATGCAAAAGCTTTGCTCGAAAGGAATCCAAACCCCACAGTAGATCAAATCAAGGATGCACTCTCTGGTGTTCTATGCAGATGCACTGGATACATGCCGATCGTCGAGGCGGTCATGCAAGCCGCTATTAAGCGCAGGAATAAGACGCAACTTTAGCTGCAATCTGCAACGCAAAATGGATCCAAAAAGGAGTTTCAATTAATTAGGGCGAGGGTGCTTGTGGATTCCGCTGATTAATTGGCATCCTACATCTAATTTCCTTTTTTGCTTTCCCAGGCCTTAAATATCTAGAAACGACACGTGGGTTTTGGAAATTGAACCCAGACGATAATCTAGAAAAAATTCTCTCAGCCATTGACGAGAGCGAGGTCATCTCGCTTGCTCTGGACATGGGAAATATCTACAGCCCACATGGCGAAGAAGGGGCTGCTGCCGATTACGTTTACAAGTGGATGAAAGAGAATAACTTCCAGCCGACTAAGCAGGAGGTTGTCAAAGACAGGTACAACGTCGTGGGTAAGTTGCGCGGCTCCGGTGGCGGATCGAATCTTATCTTCAACGGACACCTGGACACTTCGCAGGGTCTTCCGGAAGATATCTGGGTTGTCGGCGAGATGAAGCCCATATACACAACTGCATGGAGGGAAGGTAATGTGCTGATGGGTAACGGAATCACCAATGACAAAGGTCCTGTTGCTTGCTTTCTCGCCGCAGTCAACGCAATCCGAAGAAGTGACGTGAAGCTCAAAGGGGACGTAATTCTCGTGGCCGCAATGGGCGAGATCGACGGTGCATACATCGACGAATATCAAGGACCGCGCTTTGTTGGAAACGGTATAGGTACCCAATTTGCCCTAAATAACGGAGCGATCGGCGACTATGCGCTTGTCGCTGAAACTACTCAATACTCGATTACCTGGGCAGAGTGCGGAGACGTCCTGTTCAAGATAACCACGTTTGGGAAAGGTGGAATCTATTCGCCATACCTAGAGCGGCCATACAAAAGTCTAGGGGGGAATCCAAACGCGATTGTTAAGATGGGAAGGGTAGTCGAACTAGTAGAAAAGTGGGCCGACGATTATCAAGAAAAAAACAAGTACAAGTTCGGCGGGGGAACAATAATTCCTACTGTAAATATCGGAGCAATTCGTGGAGGTTTTCCAGTTAGGGCGACCCAGACTCCAGGAATATGCAGCATCTACATCAACGTATGGCTTCCACCAGGTAAGAATCCTATGGAAGTACAACGTGAGCTCTCGAGTCTATTCTCCGACGTTGGTTTTCAAGTCGACATTGAGCCATACATGTTTAGAGCTGGCTACGAGGGAAAGGGGATCGAGCCTCTCGTGAAGGCAGCGGAGGACGCTCACCTACGGCTTTTCAACTCGAAACCAAAAGAGATTCCGGCTCCAGTGACGAGCATGTGGCGCGACGTCAACATTTTCAATGGCCATGGAATCCCGGCGATCACGTTTGGCCCTCCAAGGGCACCATACAATGTAGGACCGCCAGATTCGATGACCGTCGAGGATCTCGTCAATGGGGCAAAACTATATGCAATCATCGCTTATGATATTTGTAACAGACAGCCATCATAAGAGGAAATTAGTTTTCAGATAATTTCTTTTTGTTGCAGTGATTGCAACCCTCCGATTTTTGAGAGATCGCAATTTAAGAAAACAAGAATTTCTTTAATAACATGCGCGAGGGCGATCTGAAAAATCGATTGGAAAAATCACTACCAGCGCGGTTCAACGTTGTCGAAGAATTGTTGGAAAAAAGAGTCCGGAATTCACCCTCCGCCAACGCGATCAAAGTAGTTTCACATGATGGGAAAAGAATCGCTCGCGAATACTCTTATCTTGAGCTTTTCCTCTATACTAACAAAATAGCCAATTCTCTCA
>JAPCJV010000137.1 GCA_027886785.1 Nitrososphaerota archaeon
ACATAAAGCCGGTTTACAGCTTTAACCTTACCGGCGTGCAGAACGAGCTTGTGGATGCAATGCTCCATCCCATCACGCAATTCCACTTGGAAAACGGATCTGCTGCGCCTACGGGTCTCTTCAACAACACATTCGGGTGCGCTGCTCTGGGGAAAAATGGACAGTGCTCCACGCCCGTTCCTCAGACGGTGCCTATTGTATACTGGACAGGAGATACCGTTGACCAAGCAATTCTAACACAGATCGCGTCCGTGGTCAACAATGTGAGCGCGACCTACAATATGGGACTCACGGTTTCTGTGGTCCCGCTGCCGCAGGGACTCGAAGCGATTCAAGGCTTTTCTGGACAATTGTACATGTGGGCGACGGCAGGGTATGTCGACTACCCCTGGGTAGCAGACCCCATGCAGTACATGCTTGCGCCGGGTGGTTTCTGGCCGGGTCCGGATGGGTGGAACCTTACTTCGCTGGGCTCTCTGAACTTGGAGATGAGGCACCAAAGCTCCATCAACAACCTTTCAGGAATCCTCTCGGTAAGCAACCTGATGAACACCATTGCAAACAAAGCAGTCATGTATCTCTGGACTTTCTATCCGAAAAGCTTCCAGGTCGTAACGTCAAACATTCAGGGCTACTATTTCAATCCGGCTCTGTACGGGAATCTGCAGTATTTCCCAGCGCTCTATTGAAACAAGAAAGTTCGTTCATCGCGCCCGAAATGATGCGGACAAGCCCGCTTGCTTAGGGCTGGCGTTGCAAGGAACTTTTCTTGCGCACAACGGATCCCACGAGAAGGGTCACTCCTACGATGAGCACGATAATCGGAATGACGACGTAAGACAATGGGAGAGCCGTTGCGGAGGAAGAAGGGGAAGTCGAGGTGGCACCTCCGCCCAATCCTGCTGAAGAGCTTGTGGAAGTTGCTTGGCTGGGTGCTGCAGAAGCCGTAGTAACCGGAGGCGAAGGGGTACTAAGTGTGGTGGCAGACGAAGTGCTGCTTGATGAAGAACTGGTGCTCGTCGAACTGGAGGACACCTGAGCTACGCTTTGCAGATATTCCACCACCCGATTATTCTGAGAATCCCCTATCCACAAGTTCCCCTGAGCATCCACGGCCACCCCTATGGGAACAAAGAGACCTGACGCAGAAGTGGAGGGCAGGGCGCCAGTAAAGTTAGACTGCCCTATTACGTAGCTCGCATTTTCTCCCGTAACGAAAGGAGGAGCAAACCCAAGTACACGGTTCTTGCCACTATCGGCGACCCACAGATTCCCGGAGTGGTCGAAGGCAAGGCCCTGCGGCGCGTAAAAAGCGGAGGAAGAAAAAAATCCGGCGCCACTGCTCACAAAATCAGTGGTTCCCAGCACCAAGCTTGCGCTCTCCCCGGTAGAAAACGGAGGAGCAAACTTGAGCACTCTCCTGTTGTCTCGATCGGACACCCAGAGATTCCCTGATGAATCAAATGTGATGCCACCTGGATGACCTATGCTGGATTGCGTCGTCACTGTAAAATTACCGGTAAAGTTTTGTTGCCCTAAAACCAGACTGGCACTCTCTCCATTAGAAAAAGGCGTGTTGAATCTGAGAACCCTGCTGTAGCCGTTGTCCGCGACCCACAGGTTCCCAGAGGAATCAAAGGCGATTCCGAAGGAATCGTAGAGCGAGGAGGCGTTCGCGAGGTTGGAGCTCGTACTGAAAAAGTCAGCATACCCGATGACGATACTTGCGTTACCGCCATTCACAAAGGGAGGCTTGAATTCCAGTACTCGATTGTTGCTGGGATCCGTCGCCCAGAGATCCCCCGACGAATCGAAAGCAACGGCTATGACCACGCACAGACCTGCTGGACCGGAGCGGCATTCATGAGTGGTGAAATCTGGCTGCCCCAGGACGACACTTGCACTTTCCCCGGTTGTAAGCGGGGCCGCAAACTTCACAACGCGTCCCGACGCATCTGCCGCCCACAGATTTCCTGAGGAATCAAACGCCATCCCCTCGGGCCCAGAAATACTGGTTTGCGAGACGCTCGTTGTATTGGTCGTAAAGTTCGGCTGTCCAATGACGATGGCAGCGTTCTGCCCATTTTGAAAAGCTCTAACGAATGTAAGAGACGATGGGGAAAACAAAAGGAGCATTAAGATTCCAATTGACAGAAAAGTGACCATAACGGGAGTTTTTTTCAATTCAGTTCGGTTCGCCAAAGTAACGCGTATTCATTTAATATTATTGCGAATTTCTTCCAAGGCGATATCGCGAGAACGTAAACGGATCTGGGCGCTGTTGTTGATGATTCATTGAGCTCATTCAGCGAACGGGTACTTCGCGACCCGATGCCATAGATGCATAGCAGGCATCCACTACCCTATTGACGCTCTCTCCAACTGCGCCGTTCGTGAGAGGTTCGGAACGAGTTTTCACTGAGCGAAGCAAATCTTCGATCATCTTCAATCCCGATTCTTCTTCACTGGAACCGCCCGTTTCGCTGGGGTAGAATTTTATCTCGCCCGAAGGTTCCTCTCCGACATATGCCCTAAGATTTTCGCTAGACAGGGAGAAGGATAGGTGCTTGGAGCTTCCATGCACTTTGATGACCACGTCACCCCTTTTCCCGGAACTGGGCCGGCAGTAACTGCCGTCGATCAAAGCTATCGATTTGTTCTTGAACTTTAGCATGATTGCAAAGTTATCCTCCGCTTCATAGGTAGCGCCATCCAAATTCTCTGCAGACACGGCGAAAACAGAGACAGGATAACTCCCATTGAGCCAGAGGGCAAGATCAATTGCGTGGACCGAGTGTTCCATCAGAGCTCCTCCCCCCGCTAGCTCTTTTTTCATAAGCCAGGGGGAAAGTTGCTTCACGAGCCCGTTGTCCACTCTATTTTCGGCATCGATGAATCGTACTCCACCCAGCTTTCCGGAATCAATGATCCTCTTCGCCGTTCGAGCTTCCATGGTGTACCTTGAGATATAGCCCACCTGGAGGACCACTCTACTCTTTTTGCATGCATCGATAATTTCTCTAGATTCTCTTGCAGTAACGCCCAATGGCTTATCGCAGAGGACGTGCTTTCCCGCGCGAGCTACTGAAACCGCATATTCTTTCTTTCGAGAGTTCTCGCTAGTTACGGCTCCGATTTTCACATTAGGATCTTGGAGAAGAGAGTCGAGATCGTCAAAGCGAGGGGTTTGAAATTTCTCGCAAAACCATTTTGCTCGACTTTCATCTGCATCATAGGCGCCCACGAGAAAAGCTCCTGGAATATTTCGAACCGCATGGGCGACAAACTCACTGTGATGGGAAGCTACGCCCACGATCCCGAATCCTATTTTGCTATTCTCCACTTTTGATGTTCAACTCAGCTTCATGAAAAACCTAGACTTAACTTGTTGTTGCTCTGTAACATCAATCCCTTAATTAGCGCGACCCTTCGATGACTTGCATCGCATGGAAACTCAGCCGGGCAGAGTTTTGGATCATGAAAAATTTGATGGCGTTGTCGTCGTGGGAGATCCACAGCTATGTAGTCAGCACGTCAGGGCGTGGAAACTGGCAGGGGTGAATGCATCCACCTCCCGCAAAGCGTCTGTATCAGGCTTGGGCCCAACAACTTGTTTGGACGTGTGCAGTTCAAATTTTCCAGAAAGAATTCGATTGATAGATAAAGCAATTAGATCGCAAATCAAAGTTGTAACCACGGAACCTGTTTCCGACAAAAACGAGACGACGACGCGGCTTCTCGAAAACGGCGTGACAATCCTCGATCCTATGACACATCATCCACTTGTAACCACCGCGTTGAATTTGCTTGCTGAGGGAAACATAGGTTCTCCCAGAGTGCTAAAACTGGAAGCATTTACCCGCGACAACCGACTGTCTCCTTTTTCGCTCTATGAAGGACTTACGCACGGAGTGAGTGCCGTACAATTATTGCTCAAGGGGGCAGCTGCAAAGAAGGTGTATGCAAAAAAGGTGAAGACAGAGTATTCCACTTTCTACGTTGCGATTTTAAGCTTCAACAACGGAGCAACGTGTCAACTAGTGGCTGGGAACTCCGCCAAGGAAGGGAAACTCGAATTTTCGATCAACGGTCCCGGAGGAATGATCGCCTTCAACGAAAGCAAGACTCTCGAGACTCCCTCGGGGATGAAATTGACAGACGCAATGAGTTCGATCACTTCAGTCGAAGTGCTGTTCCGAATGTTCTCGGATTTTCTCAATCATAATATCTCAGAGTCCCCGGATTTGAAAAAATATGAAGTTGTGAAAGCGATTGAAGATTCTTCTAGGCGAAATCAAGAAATTCCGTTGTAAATTTTTTGCAGAGATGCACTCTTTTATCTATTCGAGATTTTTAGACCTGTTTTCTAATGGTGCTCCAAAAAGATCTTTTAGAATCGATCGTCGGCTCGATTGAAGCAAACGAAGAGCTCCTTTTCCAGATAAGCAAATTTATTCACGCTCACCCTGAGCCAAATTATCAAGAATTTTCAAGTTCGAAACATCTCGCTTCTGAACTCGTGAAATTGGGTTATGAGGTAGAGTATCCGTACTCTGGGCTCCAAACGGCTTTCAACGCTTCGATCACAGGGGGCCTCGGTTCAGGATCCACGGTTGCAATCCTTGCCGAATTTGATGCGCTCGCGGTGACAATGCCCGATGGGACTTCGCCCGTCGTTCATGCGTGTGGTCACAACCTCAATGCAACCGCCGCGATCGGAGCCGCAATCGCGATGAAGTCCATAATTCAAAAGATTCCGGGGACTGTGCGCATCATAGGTACCCCCGCGGAGGAGGGCGGTGGAGGAAAAGTAGCTTTGCTTGAAGCCGGGGCCTTCAAGGACGTGGATGCAATATTAATCGTGCACGGAGATCAGAGAGACTGGTACACCGTAGCAAGAGCTTGCACCGCCTCGGATTTCTTTCGCGTTACTTTTCTTGGAAAGTCGGCTTCCGACGGATATTCCAAGAACTATGTTAACTCCATGGACGCGGTGGCTCTCTTTTTGCACGCCCTGCTCGTTTTAGATACCCGCCTGACTTCGGACAGTCTCGTCCAAAGACGCCTAGCCTCTGACGCACATGCAATTAATTCCATTCCGATTAAGTCGGAAGTAGAAGTCCAGATCCGCTCGGGGGATGAAAACTATCTGGAGACGCTGAAGCAATCCGTCATCGCGGCCGCCGAAGGGGCTGCCAAATCCGTCGGGGCGATTGCAAAGATAGAACAAACTGGATACAGGTACGAGCGAATAATTGAAAACAGGACCCTGGAGGCGGTAGCTAAATCTAATATCGAACAATTAGGGCATCCCTTTACTCAAGATGAGCCGAGTCCGTACCCCTTTGGAACGGATACCGGAAATCTGAGCCATCACATTCCTACGGTGCAATTTCTTATTGGAAGGCCCGAGGGATTCAAATTCCATTCCCCGGAAGCTGTTCAACAGAGCATTAGCGCCTCGGCACAAGCCATGATGATCGAAGCTGCAAAGATCTTGGCTTTAACGGCCGCTTCGCTTCTCCTCTATCCAGAAACCGTGAAAACCGCGCGCAAGGAGCTCGACGGTTACGCTGCTGTAGGCTTTGACGGATTGTACTCTTGGCATAAGAAGAGCTGAGGAAACAGCCGCCGGGTGCGCAAGTCCGAAATCTATCATCCTTAGCCGAAAAAAAGTAATTCCCGTACCTCGTAATCCCTTTCATTTAGGGTGAACGCGCCTAAATCGCGTACCCTGCGAGATATTTCCTCTGGGTTTGATAGGGATTTGAGCGCGAATTTACTACTAAAAATTGTGTTAAAGTGCGGAGATGAGTCCCCGAATCTCTGGGGATTCGGACGCTTGCGGGCGCAAGTACCGCTGGTTGGAACAACCGATGACGAAGAGCTAGACAGGAGGAAATTGCAATCGCCCCACTTCCGAC